>CAYRPP010000060.1:0-8487 GCA_964426115.1 uncultured Lentisphaerales bacterium
CCCGAACGCTCGTGGCGGCCGCGCGAGCTCGCGGCCGAGCTGGGCTTCCGCGGACGGCGCATGCAGACATTGCGCCAGGCGCTCGACAAGCTGGTACGCGACGGCGCCATCGTCGAGCTCCGCCCCGGGGTCTTTGGACTCGGCCGGGCCGCCGACCTCGTCACCGGCAAACTGGTGCTGGCGCGCAGCGGCGCCGGCTTCGTCACGGACAACACGACGGGGGAGAGCGTGCGCGTCGAGAGCGACGACATCCGCACCGCCCTGCCGGGCGACACCGTCACCGTGCGCAAGGCCGCCGGGCGCGACAGCCGGTCGTCCGGCCGCATCATCCGCATCGTCGAGCGCGGCGGGCGCGACATCGTCGGCACCCTGGCGACCACCGGCCGCTTCCTCTACGTCATCCCCTTCGACCCGGTCTACCGCCGCGACATCGTGGTGCCTGAGGCCTGCGGCGCGCAGATCGGCGACCGGGTGGTCGTGCGTTTCCTCGAATGGGAGAACCAGCATGTCGCGCCCGAGGGCGAGATCATCGACGTGATCGGCCCCGCCGACCGCCCCTCGCTCGACACCGAGGTCGTCGTCCGCCAATACAACCTGCCGCGCGACTTCCCGGCGGAGGTCATGCGCGACGCCGAGACCGTCGCGCAGCGGCTGCGCCAGCCCGGCGAACGCCTGGATCTGCGCGAGAGCACCCTCATCCTGACGATCGACCCGGCGACGGCCCGGGACTTCGACGACGCCCTCTCGCTGGCGCGCGACGCGCAGGGGCGCCGCGTGCTCGGCGTGCACATCGCCGACGTCAGCCACTTCGTGCGCCCGGGCTCGGCGCTCGACCGCGAGGCCGCCGAGCGCACCACCAGCGTCTACCTCGTCGACAAGGTGATCCCGATGCTGCCCGAGCAGCTTTCCAACGGCGTCTGCAGCCTGCGGCCCGGCGAGGACCGCCTCTGCTTCTCCGCCTTCCTGACCTTCGAGGACGACGGACGCATGAGCGCCCGGAGCTTCGCACGCACGCTGATCCGCTCGCGTCTGCGCCTGACCTACGAGCAGGCACTGGAGGTGATCGAGAAGCGCCCGGCGACCGGCCCTGACGTGCCGCCCGAGGCGCGGCGGCTGATCCGCGACACCCATGCCCTCGCCCAGCAGCTGCGCCGCATCCGCATGCGCGCCGGGGCCCTTGACCTCGAAGTGCCCGAGTGCGAGATCCTGCTGGACGCCGAGGCGCGCATGACCGGCGTAAAGCTCCGCGAGAACGATGTCTCGCACCAGATGATCGAGGAGTGCATGGTGGCCGCCAACGAGGCTGTGGCCACCGAACTCAAATCGCGCGGCATCCCGATCCTCTCGCGCCTGCACGAGCCGCCCGATCCGCTAAAGATAGACGAGCTCGCGGCCGCGCTGGCGCAGCTCGGCTTCCATCCCGGCGACCTGACCGACCCCCGCAACCTTACGCGCTTCCTGTCGTCGACCATCGGCCATCCGCTGCGCGACAGCGCGCACACGCTGGTGCTCCGCAGCATGAAGCGCGCGGTCTACGCGGCCGAGGAGGCGGGCCACTTCGGCCTGGCAAAGCGCTACTACTCGCACTTCACCTCGCCGATCCGCCGCTATCCCGACCTGGTGCTGCACCGCCAGCTCGCCGACTACCTGGCGCGCAAGCCGCACCGCGGCGCGGCCGACACCGCCTATCTCAAGCGCACCGCCGCCGTCTGCACCGAGCGCGAGCAGCAGGCCGACGACGCCTCGCGCGCCCTGATCGAGATCAAGAAGTACCGCTTCCTGCAGCAGCAGCTCGACGAGAACCGTCCGGTGGTCTACGACGCGGTCATCACCCGCGCTGCCAATTTCGGGATCTTCGTGGACGTGACCGGCCTGCAGCTTGGCGGCTTGGTGCATATCGGCACCATCTCCGACTCCTTCGTGCGCTACGACCGCACCCGCGAGTGCCTCGAGGCCGAGGGCCGCTGCTACCGGCAGAGCGGGCGGGTGCGCGTGCGCGTGGTGAAGGTCGACTTCACGCAGCGGCATGCCGACTTCGTGCTGGTGCATGACGTGGCGGAACCCGCGGAGCAGGCGCGCGGCAAGCCCCATGGACGGCAGCAGGTTTCCGGCCGGCGCGGGCAGGAGGCCGCCGCGCGCCCCGCCAAGCCCGTCGGTCGGCAGCCGGCCTCCGCGAGGCGCGGCCAGGCGGCCGACGACACGCGCCACGCCAAGCCCGCGCGCCCCGGCCAGCACGCACACCATCCACATGGCCGTCCGGAGCGTCAAGCTCAGGGTCGAAAGGCGCGCCAGCCACAGGGCCGACAGGAGCGCCTGCATGCGTCGCGCCACGCGCCACAGCACAGCCGGCGGCACCATCCGGAAGGCAATGCGCCGGCCGCCGCCGGCGCGCGCGCCGGCAAGCGGCGGCGCTGAAGGCGGGCGGACAGCGCCGCCACTACCAGCGGCATTCGGCTGCCGCATAGATGCGCCGTCCGGCTTCGGGCTGTCCGGCGAACGGCTCGAAGTCGTCGTCGAGGAGGTTGGCGACGCCTACGGTCGGGCACAAATCCCGCGCCCATGCCGGGCGCCACTGCACTTGATCCCGGCCAGCGCGCAACGGATCCGCCACTCCGTGACAACCCTGGGTATTGGCCCGGCCCGGCGCCCGCCTAGCTCAGTCCCAGCGCGAGCATCGCGCGAGGATCGTCGGTGATGATCCGTTCCACGCCGCATGCCGCCCACTGGCGGGCCTGTTGCGTGTCGTTGACTGTCCAGACGCCGACGTGGATGCCGGCTTCGTGCGCCTGCCGGACAAGTTCCGCGGTCAGCGAAGGATGGCTGCAGTGGATCCACGGCAGGCGGAGCTCGCGGGCGCGCGCCAGCACATCGGCCGCCTCGCCGATCAGCGCCAGTTGCACCTCGGGTGCGAGGCGCCGCACGGCCAGCAGGGCATCGGCATCGAACGATGAGACGACGTAACGCCCGGCCTTGCCGTAGTGGCGCAGCAACTGCACCACGCCCTCGGCGACCCGCATGCCGGGCGGCGGCCGCTTGATCTCGATGTTGAGCAGGGTCGACGTGGGCGCCACGCGGCCCATGGCCTCGTTCAACGTGGGAATGCGCTCTCCGGCGAATCCGGCCTGGAACTTCGCGCCGGCATCCAGCTTGCGCAGGTCGCGCAGGACCAGGGCGGCGACCGGCCCGGTGCCGTCCGTCGTCCGGTCCAGCGTGTCGTCGTGGATGACCATGAGCGTGCCGTCGGCCGCCGGATGGATGTCCAGCTCGATCGACGGCGCCTTCAGGTCCAGGGCGCGCTGGAAAGCGGCCAGCGTGTTCTCCGGCGCTTCGGCGCGCGCGCCGCGGTGGGCCTCGATGATGATTTTGCGCATGGCTTATTCCTCCAGCAGCCGCAGGCGGACAGGGCGCGTGCTGACGACGCCGCTGGCCGCGATTGCGTCCAATGCCGCGTCCAGGCTGGCCTCCTGCGCGGCATGCGTCAGGGCCACCACCGGCACAAAGCCGCCCGACCCGCCGCCGGCGGCCTTCTGCATCACGGCCGCGATGCTCACCCCGTGGGCGCCCAGGATGCCGGTGAAGCGGCCCAGCGAGCCGGCCTCGTCCTTGACCATCAGGCGCAGGTAGAAGGCGCTGCGCATCTCGTCCGCGGCGCGCAGCCGCGGCGCCTCCCGGGCGATCTGCACGGCGCGGCTGTGGCGCGCCTGGCGGGTCCGCAGGTTGCGGGCGATGTCGGCGATGTCGCCGATGACGGTGCTGGCCGTCGGCTCGCGCCCCGCGCCGCGACCGTAGTAGAGCGTGTCTCCGGTCATGTCGCCGCGCACCATGACGGCGTTGAAGACGCCCGCAACCGAGGCCAGCATGTGGCCCAGCGGCACGAGGGTCGGGCCGACGCGCACCTCGACGGCGCCGTCCACGCGCGCCACGCAGGCCAGCAGCTTGATGCGGTAGCCGAGCTCCAGCGCGTACTTCACGTCCATGCCGTCCAGGCCGCGGATGCCTTCGACGGGCACGGACGCCATGGGTACATGGAAGCCGTATGAGAGCAGGGCCAGGATCGCTGCCTTGTGGGCCGTGTCGAGGCCGTCGATGTCCAGGGCCGGATCGGCCTCGGCGTAGCCCAGGCGCTGGGCCTCCGCCAGGACGCCGTCGAAGGGCAGCCCCTCGCGCTCCATGCGCGTCAGGATGTAGTTGCAGGTGCCGTTGAGGATGCCGTGGATGCGCACCACGGCGTTGCCGACGAGGCCCTCGCGCAGGACGCGCACAATGGGGATGCCGCCGCCCACGCTGGCGCCGAAGTAGATGTCGACGCCGCGCTGTTGCGCCAGGGCGAAGATCTCCTCGCCGTGCTCGGCCAGCAGCCGCTTGTTGGCGGTGACGACCGGCTTGCCGGCATCAAGCGCCGCCATCGTCAGCGTGCGGGCGGCGCCGGTGCCGCCGATGAGCTCCACGACGATGTCCACGCCGGGGTCGGCGATGGCCGCCCGCGCGTCGGTCGTCAGCACGGCGGGGTCGACGTCCACGCCGCGCGGCGTCGCGATGTCGAGATCCGCGACGCGGCGCACGACCACATCCACGCCGAGGCGTGCGGAGAGCAGCGCGCGGTTGCGCTGCAAGCCCGCCACCACGCCGGCACCCACGGTGCCAAAACCCAGCAAGCCAACGCCGATTTGCTTCATGACGAACGATCCGGTCGGGAAAACAGATGCAATTGTGAAGGAATTAAGGTATCAGGTTTCGCGCAGACTTGGCAATGCAATTGAAAGGTGGGTGCAATTGAAAGGTGGTGCTGCATGACAGCGGCGGCACGGCCAACGGCGGAAGCGACGCCTCGGCACCGCAGGTCTTCACGATCTTCGTCAACGGCGACACCGACGGGTACGGCATCCACGACGCATGGACACGGCGCGGGTTCTCGCCTATACTCCCCGCGATATGAAGCGAAGCGACGACCCCGCGGTTCCGCCGCCGGGTGCCGCGCGGGTGCATCTCGCGGGCATCGGCGGCGTCGGCATGAGCGCGCTGGCGCAGGCGCTGCTTGACGCCGGCTGCGCAGTCTCCGGCTCCGACCGCCTGCTCGACCGCGGCGACGCCACCGACACGCTCCAGTGCCTGCGCCGCCAGGGTGTCGCCCTGCATCCGCAGGACGGCTCGGGCGTGCTTCCCGGCACGGCGCGGATGGTGGTCAGCAGTGCCATCGAGGACGACAACCCCGACATAGCGGCCTGCCGGGCGCTCGGAATACCCGTGGTGCACCGCGCCGCCGAACTGGCCCGGCTGGTGGAGGGCCGCCAACTGGTCGCGGTCACCGGCACCAGCGGCAAGAGCACGGTCACGGCCATGCTCGGCTGGATGATGGCCGGGGCCGGGCTCGACCCGCTCGTGATCAACGGCGCGGCGGTGCCGGGCTGGGACGCGGACGGCATGCGCATCGGCAGCGTGCGTGCCGGGCGCGGGGCCTGGGCCGTGATCGAGGCCGACGAGAGCGACCGCTCGCTGCTGGCTTTCGCGCCACAACACGCCATCATCACCAACCGCTCCGCCGACCATTTCAACCTGGCCGAAACCGGGCGCGTCTTCGACGCCTTCCGTGCGCGCGTGGCGGGACTGGTGGTCGAGGAGACGCCGCCGGACGGCGACCTGCATGCCGCCGCCGGCTGGAGCGGAACCTTCGAGCTGGAGGGCGCACGCTTCACCGTACCGCTGCCTGGGTGGCATAACCTTGTCAACGCCTGGCAGGCGGCGCGCATGGCGCGCGCCCTGGGCGCGGCGCTGCCGGATCTGCAGCGCGCCCTGGCGGACTTCCCGGGCGTCGAGCGGCGGCTGCAGCGCCTGGGAGCCTGCCGCGGCGCCGCGGTGATTGACGACTACGCGCACAACCCAGCCAAGCTGGCGGCGGCGTGGCGCGCGGTGGCCGCGGCTTATCCGCGCATCGTGGCCCTCTGGCGCCCGCACGGATTTGCGCCGCTGCGCAACATGCTCGATGGGCTGGCGGCGGCCTTCGCGGCGGAGATGCGGCCCTCCGACCGTCTGCTGCTGCTGCCGGTCTACGATGCCGGGGGCACGGCACGGCGCGACGTTAACGCCCGCGACCTCGTGGCGCGCCTGGCCGCGCGGGGCGTCGCGGCGGAGGAGGTCGCGGAGATTGGCGCGGCGGAGCGCCTGCTGCGCGCCGAGGCGCGTCCCGGCACGGCTCTGCTGGTCTGCGGGGCGCGCGATCCGGAACTGCCGCGGCTGGCACGCCGCCTGGCGCGCGGAGAAGAAAACGCAGGAGAATAGGCCATGCTGCCCTTCGAGCACCGTTGCCAAATGCGCGTGCGCTACGCCGAGACCGACCAGATGGGCGTCGTCTGGCACGGCAACTACATCCTCTACTTCGAGGCGGCGCGCACCGAGGCCCTGCGCGCCTGCGGGGGCTCGTACCGCGAGCTCGAGGCCCGGGGCGTGATGATGCCCGTGGTCGAGGTCGCCGTGAGCTACTTGCGGCCCGCGCGCTACGACGACCTGCTGACGGTCGTGGTGCGTGTCGCGGAGCCGCCCGGGGCGCGCATGACCTTCGACTACGAGGTGCTCGGCGAAGACGGCGCGACGCTGGCGACGGGCCGCACGGTGCTGGCCTTCGTGGACGCGGCGACGCGCCGCCCGTGCCGTCCGCCGCCCGGGCTGCGGCGCCTCTTCAGCGCCTGAGGCGCGCCTAGCGGAAGATGGCCAGGATCACGCCGCCGGCGACGATCGAGCCGATCTGGCCGGCCACGTTGGCGCCCATGGCGTGCATCAGCAGGACGTTCTGGGGATCGTACTCCAGCGCGAGGCGCGTCGACACGCGCGCGGCCATGGGGAAGGCCGAGACGCCGGCGGAGCCGATCAGGGGATTGATGGGATTGCGCGGCGAGAAGAGGTTCATGACCTTGGCGAAGATCACGCCGCCGGCCGTGCCGAGGGCGAAGGCCACGAGGCCGATCGAGATGATGCCCAGCGTGGCCGGCCGCAGGAACTTGGCGGCGTCGAGCTGCATGCCGACGCCCAGACCCAGCAGGATCGTGGCAACGTTCATGATCTCGTTCTGCATGGCTTTCGAGAGGCGCTCGACCGCACCGCACTCGCGGATGAAGTTGCCCAGCGCCAGCGAGCCCATCAGCGGCACCGCCGCCGGCAGGAAGACGATGCAGACCAGCAGGATCAGGATGGGGAAGAGCAGGCGCTCGAGGCGCGACACCTCGCGCTCCTGGCGCATGCGGATGCGGCGCTCGTGCTTTGTGGTCAGCAGCCGCATGATGGGCGGCTGGATGAGGGGCACGAGGGCCATGTAGGAGTAGGCCGCGACGGCGATGGAGCCCATCATGTCCGGCGCGAAGCGCCGCCCGACCACGATCGAGGTCGGGCCGTCGGCGGCGCCGATGATGGCGATGGCGCTCGCCTCCTTGAGGGAGAAGTCGAATCCGGGCAGGTGGTTGAGCAGGACGACGCCCAGCAGCGTGCCGAAGACGCCGAACTGCGCGGCTGCCCCCAGCAGCACCACGCGCGGGCTGCCCAGCAGCGGGCTGAAGTCGGACATCGCCCCGATGCCCATGAAGATCAGCAGCGGCAGCAGATCGTTCTCGATGCCGGCGTTGTAGATCAGGCCCAGCAGTCCGTGCTCCGCACCCATGCCGGCGAAGGGGGCGTTGACGAAGAGGCAGCCGAAGCCGATGGGCACCAGCAGCAGCGGCTCGAAGCCCTTGGCGACGCCCAGGTAGAGCAGCAGCAGGCCGACGCCGAGCATCACGGCCGCACCCCACTGGTCGTCCAGGAAGGCAGCCAGGCCCGTGGCTGCGGCGATGCTCCGCATGCCGCCGCGCAGCGAAAGGCCTCCATCGGCCGCGGGCTGCGGCGCGGACGCCATGGTGTTGCCGTCCTCCGCCGGAAGGATGTCGCCACCGGGCGCGGCCGCAGTCGCTGGAGAGCCGGGGGCCGTGTGCTCTTGCGCGCGTGCCAGGCTGGACCCCGTCGCCAGCAGCAGCCCCAGGCAGAGCGCCAGACGCAGAAATGTCATGTTTGCGAGCTTCATGCCTTCACGCCCCTTTCCTGACGCGCGCGGTGCTGCCGCGCGGCGGCCACGGCCACGGCCACGCGTTCCTGCGGCGCATCGCCGGCGGTGGCGGCGGCCGTTGCCGCAGCTCCAGAGGAAGCTCCGGGGGACGCCTCATCCGGCGGCCGGCGGGCGAATCTTATCGCCAGGCGCCCGCCGAGCGTCATAAGCCCCAGCAGGGCCAGCAGCACCATAAAAACGGTGCCCATTCCCAGGATCATCACGATGGTAGCTTCCTTGATCATCGACTTGCTCCGTCGCGCCTGGCGTCGCATGATGCACGCGCCTATTCCGCGAAAGCGAGCAGACATCATCCAACAAAAACGCGCCGATGTCAAAAGGAAGCGACAGCCGCGCTGAGCCGCCATTGACTCCTCAGGATGCCGCCCGTACAATAATCAAAAGATTTGCGGACCGGACTT
>CAYRPP010000061.1:0-8405 GCA_964426115.1 uncultured Lentisphaerales bacterium
GCCGTTCACCGAGGCCCAGGCGCAGGCCACGCGCGGCGTCGACCGCATGGCGAGCTTGGCGATCGTCCTCGGCGCCGCCGCCTCACGCTTCACGGCGGAGGAGCAGGCCGCGCTGGCCGCCCGCAAGAACGCCACGTACAAGGAGCTCATCCGCAGCATCTCGGCCCGCGACCTGCTGCCCGGCGTCATCGCGCTGCTCGACGAACTGGAGACCGCGCGCGTGCCGCGCGCCATCGGCAGCGCCAGCCGCAACGCGGACGCCGTCCTGCGGCAGATGGGCATCGCGGCACGCTTCGACGCCATCGTCACGGGCCACGATTTCACGCGCGGCAAGCCCGCGCCGGATGTCTTCCTGACGGCCGCGCAGCGACTAGGCATGCCGCCGGAGCGCTGCGTGGTCTTCGAGGATGCCGCTGCCGGAATCGCCGCGGCGCATGCCGGCGGAATGAAGGCCGTGGGCGTCGGCGATCCCGCCAACGTCGCCGCCGCCGAACGGCGCATCGCCGACCTTTCGAAAATCCACTACGCCGAAATTGCCGCGCTGATGGCGTGAGCCAAATTGCGCGCGGAAAACCCCGGAGAAAGAGACAAGTAATGGACAAGACCTGGATGCTCGTGGAACCCGCCTCGGCCTTCAAGCGCCGCCTCGGGCAGGACGCCATCTTCACGCTCGGCAACGGCTACCTGGGCTGCCGCGGCTTCCTCGACGAGGAGCAGGAGGGGGCGGTCGAGACGCTCGGCGGCATCTACATGGCCGGCGTCTTCGGACGCGGCGCACTCAAGGCCTGGAAGGGCAATGACCGCGAGCTGGTCAACACGCCCAACTTCTTTTGGACCTCGATACGCATCGATGGCGAGCCGCTGCTGCAGCGCCCCGGGCGCATTCGCGACTACAAGCGCACGCTCGATATGCGGCACGGCATTATGACGCGCTCGTTCATCTGGACCAGCGCCCGGGGCAAACGCGTCAGCGTCAGCTTCGAGCGCCTCGTGTCGATGGGCGACCTGCACCGCGCCGGCCAGCGCATCGTCATCTGCTCGATGGATAAGACGGTCGACATCGAGCTGATCGCCGGCATCGACGGCGGCGTGACGCAGCACAACATGGTCACCACGATCCCGCTTCCGATCCAGCCCGGCCGGCCGCACCTGAAGCTGCTCGGAATGGGGCCGGACACCCTGCGCGTGCAGGTGGAGACCCTGCCGGACGGCGTCTGCATCTCCGAGGGGCAGTCGCTCGCGCTAACCGTCGGCAACGCCGCGCCGGAGGCGTCCGACGCCAGCCGCGGCGCGCGGCTCGGCACCGCCTTCCGCGCGCGCCTCCAGCCCGGCGTCCCGGCCACCCTCTCCAAGGTGGTAACGTTCTTCACATCGCGCGACGGCGACGACGAGCGGCTGCTGGCCGAGGCCATGCGCGAGCCGCCGGCCTACGAGACGATGCTCGCGGACCACTGCCGGGCATGGGAGCGCCGCTGGCGCGACGCCGACATCGAGATCGAGGGCGCGGATGACGACCAGCAGGCCGTGCGCTTCAACCTCTTCCAGCTCATGCAGGCCTGTCCGCGCCACGACTCGCGCGTGAGCCTAGGCGCCCGCGGCCTGAGCGGCGAGATGCACGAGGGTTCCATCTTCTGGGACAACGAGATCTTCAAGCTGCCCTTCTTCACCTTCACCGACCCCGACGCCACGCGGAGTATGCTGCGCTTCCGCCACCGGACGCTTCCGGCTGCGCGCCAGCACGCCCGTGAACTCTGGTTCGAGGGGGCCATGTATGCCTGGAAGTCGGGCGACGACGGCCTGGAGGAGACGGAGATGGGCGTGGGCGCCTACTACGCCATCCACATCATCGCCGACATCGCCTACGCCCTGCGCCAGTACTGGGAGGCGACCGGCGACGACGACTTCCTCTTCCGCTACGGCGCGGAGATCCTGCTGGAGACCGCGCGCTTCTGGCAGAGCCGCCTGCAGTACAACCCGGACATCAAGGCCTGCGAAATCCGCGCCGTCCGCGGCCCCAACGAGTACGACGTCATCGTCCACAACAACGCCTTCACCAACATGCTGGCCCGCGAGAACCTGCTGTTCGCGGCGGAGGTTGTCGCGCGCATGCGCCGCGAGCAGCCCGACGCCTGGCGCAAGCTGGCCGCGCGCTGCGCCTTCCGGGAGGCGGAACCGAAGGCCTGGCGCCTGTCGGCCCGCCGCCTCCTGATACCGTACGACCGCCGGCGCGACCTCTACCTGGAGGACGACGCCTACCTCCGGCGGGCGCCCTTCGACCGGACCCGCGGCAAGCCGGATGCCCGCCGGGTGATCGACAGCACGCTGCCCTACGAGGCGATGCCCTTCTACCAGATCACCAAGCAGTCCGACGTGATCACGATGATGAATCTCCTGCCGGCGCGCTTCACCCCCGCGCAGATGCGGCGGGCCTATGCCTTCTACGAGCCGCGCACGGTGCACGACAGCTCGCTGAGCTACGCGCCGCATGCCGTGATGGCGGCGCGGCTCGGGCAGATGGACGAGGCCTACCGCTACTTCCACGACTGCGCCTACCTCGACCTGGCGGACATCCAGCTCAACACGATCTGCGGGCTGCACTTCGCCAACCTGGGCGGCACATGGCAGTCCGTGGTTATGGGCTTTGCCGGTCTCTGGCAGGCCGACGGCGTCGCGCGCCTGGCGCCGCACCTGCCTGCGCGCTGGAAGGCGCTGCGCTTCCGCCTGCGCCTCCAGGGCAGCCGGGTGCTGGTGGAGATGCGCTGCCGGCGCACACGCCTGACCCTCGAGACTCCCGGGCCGGCGCCCACCGTTCTGGTGGTCGGGCGCAACCTGGTCGAGCTTCACACCGCCGGCGAGAGTGTCACGGTGTAGTTGAGGACTTGCGCAGAAGAGCGTGGCGGCCAGTAGGGAGGTCGGTTGCGGAAAGCGAAAGTCGGGCTAGCGCGTGTTGTCACGGGGATGCTGCCGGCGCCAGATCCATGGCGGCGTCGGGCGCGGATCGCGCCAGAGTCCGCGGCGCTCGGCGCGCGCCGCACGCTCGGCGCGGGCGAGATCCGGATGGTCCGAGTAGCGAGCATAGTGCCACGCCCAGCCCTGGGCCACCATGGCCTCGTTGATCCACGTGCCATCGTGGTAGAGGTCGCCGACAAGGCGCCCGTATTGATCCGTCTCGACGACGCGGATCACGATGGGACGCCCCTGGATCTCACGCCTGAGGGCCTCGCGGGCCTGCCCGCCAAACGCCTGCCCGCTTTCCGGAGCATCGATGCCGAGGAGCCTCACACCGACCCGGCGCCGATCCGCCGTGCTGATTTCCAGCGAATCGCCGTCGGCAATGGCCACTGCGCGGCCGTTCACGATGGAATGGTGCGGCGGTGAAGTGGGCGTGCCGTGGTGGTTGTCCCGCCGCCAGCCGTGCGAGCGCAGCAGCCCCGCGCCCAGCATCAGAACCAGCGCCAGCAACATCCCAGCGGTCTGGCTTGCTTTACGGTGCCTCATTTTGTTCCAGGAGTTCAGAATGAAAGAGGAAGCACGGAATTCTGGCTTGTGTGGCGGCGCCACGCCCCGCCCAACGCGGCAAAGTGATTGTCGCATCTTTCATTGCGCCCGTGCCATTGAATTCGGTGCGCCTGTTGTCCAGTTGGTGCCCGATCTGCTAAAATCTAGATTTTAGCAGCCATCCGGAATAATCAGAGGCGGACAGCATGGAAGACACACGACACGATTCCCGCGCGGCGCAAGCGCGAGTATCAGCGATTGCCGGTTTGCCCGACCCTTTTCTGCGCGCCGATGGGAGCCGCCTCTCCAGTCCTGGGGAATGGGCTGCACGCCGGCGCGAAATTCTGGCGCAGATCGTGGATATCGAGTATGGCGGATTGCCGCCGCGGCCTGAGCGCACGCTATGGACCGAGCTGAGCCGTACCTCCGTTGGCTGGCTCGACCGGGCCACGTTCATCACCGGCCAGGTGCGCACCGGCCCCGACCGGCCCTTCGCGTTCCTGATGCAACTGCTGGTGCCGCCGGGGAAAGGCCCGTTCCCGGTCGTGCTGCACGGCGACGGCTGCTGGCGCACGGCCACCGACGAGATCTCCGCGCACGTGGTAAGGAGCGGCTGCATCCTGGCCCAGTTCAACCGGACCGAGCTCGCGGCGGACAACGAGGGATGGCGCGATACGGGGCTCTACCGCGTCTTTCCCGACGGGCAATTCGGCGAGCTGGCGGCTTGGGCGTGGGGTTACCACCGTTGCGTCGACGTGCTCGCGGGGCTGCCGGAAGCCGATGCCGCGCGGATCGCGGTGGTCGGTCATTCCCGCGGCGGCAAAACAACATTGCTCGCCGGCGCCACGGACGAGCGCATCGCGCTGACATCCGCCAACAATTCGGGCGCGGGCGGCGCCGGCTGCTTCCGTGTTCAGGGGCCGGAGTCGGAGACGCTGGCGGCTCTGCTGCGCGGCTTCCCGCGCTGGTTCGGCGCGCGGCTGCGGGACTACGTAGGACGCGAGGCCGAACTGCCGTTCGACCAGCACTTCCTCAAGGCTTTGGTCGCGCCGCGGGCGCTGCTGACCACCGAGGGTTTCGAGGATGTATGGGCCAATCCCACCGGCACCTGGCAGACCCATATGGCGGCCCGCGAGGTCTACCGCTTCCTGGGCGTGCCCGAGCGCATCGGCGTCTGGTTCCGCGAGGGCGGGCACAACCATGGTCTCGCGGACTGGAAGGCGCTGCTGGACTTCATGGCCTGGCAGCTCGACGGCGCGCCGCCACGGGAGTGTTTCGCTCCCGATCCATTTCCGGGAACGCCTGCGGCCTTTGGTTGGCGGGTGCCCGGCAGACATTGAAAGGCACCGCCGACGCTGTCGCGCTGGTTGAACAAGGACGTTGAACATGGCAAGGGTAATCATCATTGGCGCAGGGGGCGTCGGCAGCGTGGTGGCGCACAAGTGCGCGCAGGTTCCGGAGGTCTTCGGCGAGATCTGCCTGGCGAGCCGCACCCGGTCGCGCTGCGATGCCATCGCGAAGCAACTGCCACGGAAGATCGAGACGGCGCAGGTCGACGCCGACAACATTCCGCAGACCGTCGACCTGCTGCGGGCTTTCCGTCCTGATTTGCTGATCAACGTGGCGCTGCCCTACCAGGACCTTAACCTGATGGAAGCGTGCATCGAGGCCGGCGTGGACTATCTCGACACGGCCAACTACGAGCCGCCCGACACTGCGAAATTCGAGTACCGCTGGCAGTGGGCCTTCCACGAGCGCTTCCGTCAGGCCGGGCGCATGGCCCTGCTCGGCAGCGGCTTCGACCCAGGCGCCACGAGCGTCTACTGCACCTACGGCCTCAAGCATTACCTCGATAGCATCGAGGCCATCGACATCATCGACTGCAACGCCGGCAGCCACGGCCAGCCCTTCGCCACCAACTTCAACCCCGAGATCAACATCCGCGAGGTCAGCGCGCGCGGTCGCTATTTTGAAAAAGGTCGGTGGATCGAGACCGATCCCCTTTCAGTGCGGCGCCGCTTCACGATGCCCGAGGATCTCGGCACGCTCAACGTCTACCTCATGTACCACGAGGAGCTCGAGTCGCTGACCCGCCACCTGCCCGGAATCCGGCGGGCGCGCTTCTGGATGAGCTTTTCAGACAACTACCTCAAGCACCTCGAGGTGCTTAGGAACGTCGGCATGACGCGCATCGATCCCGTACCCTTCCAGGGCCAGGAGATCGTGCCGCTCCAGTTCCTCAAGGCGCTGCTGCCCGACCCCGCATCCCTTGGGCCGCTGACCAAGGGCAAGACCTGCATCGGTTGCCAGCTCCGCGGCAGGAAGGACGGGAAGTCCAGGACGGTCTACATATACAACATCTGCGACCATGAGGAGTGCTATCGCGAGGTCGGGTCGCAGGCGATCTCCTACACGACCGGCGTGCCCGCGATGGTCGGCGCCATGATGATGCTCACCGGCCGGTGGCGCGGCGCCGGGGTGTTCAACATGGAGCAGTTCGACCCCGACCCCTTCATGGAGGCGCTGGGACGCCATGGCCTTCCAAGCCAGGTCTTCGAGGGTCAGGTGTTCCGCTGAGCAGTCCGCCACACCTCACGCCCACTGTTCTCCCGCCAGGGCCACGGCGGGAGTCAGGGGCAGCGCGGCGAGCAGCTCGTGTACCGTGCGGGACTGGCCCGGTAGGAGGAGATCGGGGCGGACATCGGCGAGCGGCTGGAGCACAAAGCGCCGGTGGGCGGCCTCGGGATGCGGCAGACGCAGCGACGGCGTATTGCGACGGAGATCCCCGAAGGCCACCAAATCAATGTCTATGGGACGCGGCGCATGGCGCTCCGGCCCGCGCACGCGGCCCAGACGCGCCTCGATGGCGTGCATGGCCGTCGACAACGCTTCGGGCACCAGCGCGCTCTCCAGCACCAGCACTGTGTTGAGGTAGAGCCGCTGCGCCTCGCCGGCCGGCGCGCCGACCGGCTCGGTCTCGTAGATCGGTGCGCAGGCGACCACATGCGTGTCGGGCAGCGCGGCGAGCGCGAACCGCGCGGCCAGCAGGTTCGCGCGGCGGTCGCCGAGATTCGAGCCCAGCGAGATCACCGCCTCCATGGGCGCTACTCCAGCCCCAGGACGTCGCGCATCGTGTAAAGCCCCGGCGCGCGCCCCCACAGCCAGTTCGCCGCCATAAGCGCGCCCTTGGCGAAGGAGTCGCGGCTCGAGGCCTTGTGCGTCAGTTCGACGCGCTCGCCGTCGGCGGCGAAGATGACGGTGTGGTCGCCGACGACATCCCCACCGCGAACGGCGTGTATGCCGATCTCTCCGCGCGGACGCTCGCCTACCAGGCCGCTGCGTCCGTGTACGGCCACCTGGTCGAGAGCCACCGCGCGTCCCTTGGCCGCCGCCTCGGCGAGACCCAGCGCCGTGCCGCTCGGAGCGTCCTTCTTGAGCCGGTGGTGCATCTCGACGATCTCGATGTCGTAACCGGCATCGAGCGTAGCGGCGGCGCGGCGCACGAGGTCGAGCAGCAGGTTGATTCCCAGGCTCATGTTCGGCGACCAGACCACTGGAATCTTGCGCGCGGCGTCCTGCACCGTTTGGCGCTCCTCCGGCGTCAGTCCCGTCGTGCCGAGCACGTACCCCTGACGCGTGGCGACGGCGCGCGCGACGTTGGCCGGCACCGCCGCGTGGAACGTGAAGTCGATCATGACGTCCGAGGCGGACGCCGTTTCGAAATCCGTGAGCGGCACACCCAGCGGCTCCAGGCCGGCCTGGCGGCCGGCATCCTGTCCGAGGGCGGGGTGTCCGGCCCGCTCGATGGCGGCGGTCACCCGGAGGTTGTCGAACGTGGCGGCCGTGCGCAGCAGGCAGTGGCCCATGCGGCCGGCGGCGCCGAGGATGCAGATGGAGGTCATGTCGGAAGCGCCTGTCGGGGTTAATCGATGAGCTGCAGCTCGCGCAGAGTCTGCCGCAGTTGCTGGCGGACCTTGTCGCTGGTCTCGCAGAGCGGCAGGCGGTAGATCTCCTCGATGCGCCCGGTCATCGCCATGGCGCACTTGACCGGCACCGGATTGGTGTCGATGAAGAGGTCGCGGAAGAGGTGGTAGAGGCGCGTGTGGAGGCAGCCGGCGGCGGCCAGGTCGCCGCGCGCCGCAGCGCGCACGAGATCGCCGACCATCCGCGGCACGAGGTTGGACGCGACGCTGATGACCCCCTGCGCGCCGACGCTCATCATCGGCAGCGTCAGCATGTCGTCTCCCGAGAGCACCGGCAGGCCGCAGGCGTCGAGGATCGCGCTGACGCGCTCGACGCTGCCGCCTGCCTCCTTGACGGCCGCGATATTGCCGTGCTTGGCGAGGCGCGCGACGGTCTCGACGGCGATCTCGCGTCCGCTGCGGCCCGGAATGTTGTAGAGCACCACGGGCAGGCCGAGGTCGGCGATGGTGCTGAAGTGGCGGTAGAGACCCTCCTGGTTCGGCTTGTTGTAGTAGGGGCAGACCTGCAGCGTTGCGTCGACTTTCTGGGCCATCGCTTCGCGCGTAAGCATGAGCGCCTCGGCCGTCGAGTTGGCGCCGGTGCCGGCGATCACCTTGATGCGGCCGGCGGCGGCTTTGGCCACCTCGCCGATGACCTTGTGGTGCTCGTCGTACTCGAGCGTCGGCGATTCGCCGGTCGTGCCGACCGGCACGACCCCGTCAATGCCCTCGGCGATCTGCCACTCCACGAGCGCGCGCAGCTTGCCGTAGTCCACGCTGCCATCGCGGTTGAAGGGAGTGACGAGTGCCGTGTAGGTGCCTGTAAACATGATGCTCCTCGTGCCGGGGCCAGACCCCGTTGTTTGCGGCAAGCTTACGCGACTCCCGCCGGGGAAACAAGCGGAAACACCACTACCGCAGCAGATCCTGCACGTCGGCCCAGGT
>CAYRPP010000062.1:0-8359 GCA_964426115.1 uncultured Lentisphaerales bacterium
AACCGGCTCGTCTTCTGGCTTCCGGCATGCCTACCGCCCCGCCTTCTGCTCCCGCGCGGGGAGCATGGCGACCGGGGTTTCGTGGCCGTATACAGCGGCGCGACCGCGTCCGATTTTCACGGACTTCCGTTAGCCGGCTCGCACCTGAATCGAGATGAGCTTATGCGCCCTTTCGCGAAAAGTCAACGGCAAACCGACGGAACTTATCGTTTATCGCGGAACGCGGAACCCATATCGCAACCCATATCGCGGAACTATCGCATGCCTTGCAGTCGGTAGGGGCTTCGGGCATAATAAGATTCCTTCTTCCCCATGGCCCTTTCCTTCTCCACTGCGCGGCACCTGCTGCTCTTCTCGCCCAACTGGCTGGGTGATGTCGTTATGGCGCTGCCGGCCTTCCAGCAGTGGCGCGCCACGCATCCCGGATGCCGCGTCACGGTGCTGGCCAAGCCGGGCGTCGCGCCCCTCTGGGGCCTGGTCGGGGGTGTCGAGCAGGTCGTAGTCCTGCCCCCAGGCCGCGCCGGCGGACGCGCGGCCCTGCGCACCCTACGCGCGCTGGACTGCGAGGCGGCACTGCTGATGCCGCACTCCTTCCGCGCCGCCTGGATCGCCTGGCGCACGGGCGTGCCCGTGCGCCGCGGCATGACCGGCCAGTTCCGTGGCTGGATGGTCAACGATCCCGTCTCGCTGGCGGCCTTCGAGGGCCGCCACCAGCAATATGAAGGGTTCCACCTCTTCAGCCTCGTCCCTGAGACGCCCCCCCGCGCGCCGCGCCTGACGATTTCAACGGAGGCCGCGCGGGAAGCCGCCGCCCAGGCACGGCTCGATCCCGCCTGCCGCTACGTGGCGCTCCTGCCCGGCGCGGCGCGCGGCGATTCGAAGCGCTGGCCCGTCGCGTCGTTTGCCGCCGCCGCGCGGGAGACGGCCCGGCGCCTCCCGGAGCTGCGTTTCCTCGTCTGCGGCACGCCCGCCGAAGCCGGCGTCTGCGCGACCGTGGCCGCCGCGATCGGATCGGTGGCGGCGAACCTGGCCGGCCAGACACGGCTTCCCGCCCTGGCCGCCCTGCTTTCGCAATGCGCCGCCGTCTGCTGCAACGACAGCGGCGGCATGCATCTGGCCGCCGCCGTGGACGTGCCGGTCGTAGCGATCTTCGGACTGACCGATCCCGCCCGCACCGGCCCCCTGGGACGCGCGCGCGTCATCGCGCCGCCAGGCGTCAAGGTCTCGCGCTCCATTCCCCGCAGCTCCCCGGAGGCCGTCCGCGCCCTCGCCTCGATCGCCCCCGGACGTGTCGCGGAGGCCCTGCTGGAGGTGCTGGCGCCATGAGCAGCGTCGCGCGCCGCGCCGCCCACGTCGGCGCCATGACGGGCATCAGCCGCGTCGCCGGCCTGGTGCGCGAGCAGTGGATGGCCTACGCCTTCGGCACGGGGCTGGCCAAGTCGGCCTTCGATGTCGCCTTCCGCATCCCCAACCTCTTCCGGCGCCTCTTCGGCGAGGGAGCCCTCTCGGCGGCCTTCATTCCCGTCTACACCGAGGTCCGGGAACGCGAGGGCCCCGCGGCGGCCAACGCCCTGGCCGCGCGCGTCGCGGGCCTGCTGATCGCCGCGCTGAGCCTGCTGACGGCCCTGGGCATGCTGGCGGCGCTGGCGCTGCAGTGGCACCTGCCGGCCGGCAGCCGCTGGAGCGCCATTTTGCCGCTGCTGCGCATCATGCTGCCCTACGCCCCGCTGATCTGCCTGGCGGCGCTGACCATGGGCATCCTGAACGCGTTGCGGCACTTCACGATCCCCGCCCTGGCGCCGGTATTCCTCAACCTCGTCTGGATCACGGCGCTGGCCGGCATCTGCCCTTTCGTGGCGCCCGATCCCTTCGTGCGCATCCGGGTGGTCGCCTGGGCCGTGCTGGCCGCCGGCGCCATCCAGGTGGCGGTGCAACTGCCGGCGCTGGCGCGCCGCGGCGTGCCGCTGCGGCCGCGCTTCTCCTGGCGCGGCGACGCGCGCATCCGCCGCATCCTGCGGCTGATGGCGCCGATGGCGCTCGGCGCGGGGCTGGTGCAGATCAACGTGTGCGTCGACGGCTTCCTGGCCATGTGGTCGGCCAAGTGGGCCCCCTCGGCTTTGGAATATGCCGAGCGGCTGGTCTACCTGCCCCTCGGGCTCGTGGGCAACGCCTTCGCGACCGTCCTCCTGCCCACGCTCTCGACGCAGGCCACGCATCAGGACTACGACGGGCTCGGGGCCACGCTGGAGCGGGCCCTGCGCAACATCGTCGTGATCATGGCGCCCGCGGCGGCGGGGCTGACCCTGCTGGCCCTGCCGGTCGTGAGCCTGGTCTACCAGATCGGCGACGGCGCCTTCCAGGCCGAGTCGGCGCGCCAGACGGCGCGCGCCCTGGCGGGCTATGCGCCGGGGCTCCTGGTCTTCAGCCTCTACAAGGCGATCACCCCCGCCTTCTACGCGCTGCAGGACACGCGCACTCCCGTGCGGGTCGGTCTCTTCAGCGTCGGCTTCAACCTGCTGCTCAACATCCTCTCGGTGCTCCTGCTGCCGGAGGGCTGGAAGCACGTGGGCATCGCGGGATCGACGGTGGTCACCAGCCTGCTGAACGGCGTCACGCTGCTTGTGATTCTCCACCGGCGCACCGGCGCGCTGCACGCGGACGGGCTGGCGCGGACGCTCGCCGGCGCCCTGGCGGCCGCCGCGCTGATGGGGGTCGTGGTGTTTTATCTCCATGACGCGGCCCTGGCGACGCTGGCCCCGCGGTTGCCCCTCAAGTTGGCCCAGGGTCTGGCCATCAGCGCCACCATGGCGGCGGGCGCGTTCATCTACGTCCTCCTGATGGCCTGCTTCTGCCGCCAGGCCCTGGACGAACTGCGCGACGACTTCCGCCACCGCAAGCACCGAAAGCGAGGCTGAGATGACCTCCACCCGCGAACTGAAGATCGCCGTCGCGTGCGGCGGCACCGGCGGGCACACGTTTCCCGGACTGGCCACCGCGCGCGTCCTGCGCGCGCGCGGCCACACCGTCACGCTCTGGATCGCGGGGCGCGACATCGAGGATCAGACCGTCAAGGGCTGGGACGGCCCCGTCTTCCGGACCGGCGCCCGCCCGCTGCAGCGGAACCCTGCCGCGCTGGCCGCCCTTTTCCGCAGCCTGGTCCGCGCGCGGCGGGGCCTCGGCGAGCAGTCCTGCGATGTGCTGCTGGCCATGGGCAGCTACGCCAGCCTGCCGCCCGTGCTGGCCGCGCGCCTCGCGCGCGTGCCGGTCGTGCTGCACGAGGCCAACGCCATTCCCGGCAAGGCCGTGGCGTTCCTCTCGCGTTTCGCGACGGCGACCGCGATCAGCTTTTCCGAGAGCGCGCGCTGGCTGCCGCCGGCGCGGGTCGTCCAGACAGGGCTGCCGGTGCGCACGGAGCTGCGCGGACAGCCGCCGCTCGACGGGTTCCGGCAGCCGCGGGGCTTCACCGTCTTCGTCACCGGCGGCAGCCAGGGCGCGCATGTGCTCAACCAGGTCTGCAGCAAAACTCTCGCGGCGTGGGGCCGCGCGCATCCCGCGGCCGCGCTGCGCGTGATCCACCAGACCGGCGCGGCGGACGAGGCCGCCGTGCGCGCGGCCTATGCCGAAGCCGGCACCGACGCGCAGGTCTTCGCCTTCCTGGACGCGATGGGCGGCGCCTTCGCCGCGGCCGACCTGGTGATCGCGCGCGCCGGCGCCGCCACCTGCGCGGAGATCTGCCTCTGCGGCGTGCCCGCCCTGCTGGTGCCGCTGCCGACGGCCGTCCGCGACCACCAGAGCGCCAATGCCGCGCACCTCGCCGCGGACGGCGCCGCCGTCTGCCGCCCGCAGGCCGGTTTCACCGCCGCCTGGCTGACGGAGTTCCTCGACGCGATGGCGGCCGATGCGCCGCGGCGGCAGGCGATGCGCGCGGCCGCGCTGGCACTGGCCGCGCCCGATGCCGCCGAACGCCTGGCCGATCTGGTGGAGAAGCAGGGGCGTGATGCGTGAGGCGTGATGCGTGAAGCGTGAGGCGTGAGGCGCAGGGGTCGACTGGGGTCGACCGGGGACTACCGGGGGCGAACTCCACGACTTCATGACTTCGTGACGCCCTACCCCCTGACCTTGAACCCTGACACCTGAACCCTGCTACTGCGTCCCCTGTGGCAGTCGCCGCGTGCCCGGCGTGCGCGTGGGCCCTGTGCGCCCGGTGGACGAGGTGTCGGCGCGTCCGCCGGCCGCGCCCTTGTCGCGCCACGACAGCGGCGCGCAGGGGATCTCGACAATGCGCTTGACCTCGATCGGCGGATCGTGCTCACGCCCCGGATCGAGGTAGAGGCTCACCTCGACGGCATATGGCAGGCGGTTCGTGCGGTCGTCCTCCCACTGGTCGATCCACTCGAGCTCGTCATCGGCCGAGGGCGCGTCGCCCTCCTGCAGGTTGTTCTCGGGATCGAGCACGCGGCAGTTGAAGCCCACCACACGCGTTGTCAGGAGCATCGGCTTGACCGACGTCTTAGGGTCGAAGTCCTCCGGCAGGGCCACGATGCGCCAGGCGGAGACCGCCAGCCCACCCTCGGCGAGGCCCGGCTCGTCAGAGGCGCCGGGCTCCATGAGCGAGACCTCCACGCGGTGCGGAGTGCCGGCGACCGGCGAGTCGGCCCCGACCAGGGCCGAGCCCAGCTTGACCCATCCTAAAGTGTCGCGCGCCGTCTCCCCGTCGCCGTTGTCCGTCAGGGTCAGCCCGTAGGCGCCGGAGGGTTTTGCGGCATCGGGATAGCAGGCCGAGCGCAGGCCCATCACCAACTGCTCGAGCACATAGTCGGCATGGTGCAGGCTGTTGGCGGCCTCGGTGCCCGCGCGCCAGGCGCGCGTGCCGGCCGCGAAACTGAAATAGGTAACCGACGCGATGACCGCCATCAGTGAGATGGCCAGCAGCAGCTCGATCAGCGTCAGGCCGCGGCTGACGCCGCCAACTGTCCGGGGGCCGCTCACCGCACGCTGCCTCCGCCCTTGTGCCAGACATAGCTCACCAGCTCCTCGGCCTGGCCTTCCCCGCCCGCGCCCCAGGCGATCCGCGTGCGCACGACATAGAGGCCGTCGTCCGTCTGCTCGTCCACCACCTCCTTGGGGTCGACCGTGCGCGAGAAGGTGAAGCCCTCGACCAGGCTGCTGTCGGCGTCCACGTTGAGATCCTCGACCTCCTTGACCTCGGTCACGGGATAGGTCAACTCGCCCAGGCTCAGCGCCCACTGGGCCGACTGGAACTCGCGCGAGGCGCGCATGACCGCGAGGCAGCTCGAGAGTCCGCCGAGCAACGTGACCAGACCCAGCCCCAGGAGGGCCGCCGCCAGCAGCACCTCGACCAGGGTCATGCCCGCGCGACGGCCGTGTTCAGCGCGCATCTTCGAGCACCTTTCCGGCACCGGTCATGTCGAAGGCCAGATCCATCCACTCCTCCTCGTCGCCCAGCACGCGCAGTCCGAAGGGGCGGCAGATGCCGTTGCTGCGGAAGCGGATGCGGCACTCGGAAGCCTCGTCGCCGGGCGTTCCCGCGCCGGACGCCCCGGCCGCGTCGTCGCCGAGCGTGTCGTCATATCCCAGGAAGCGGAAGCCGATGCCCTCGCAGGTGAACTCCGCGCGGATCTCCTCGGCGAAGCGCGCCGCGGTCACCACGGCCGCCGGACGGTTGGTGGCCTCCGTCTCCCAGGCCGTCCCGTCGTACGCGCCGGAAGCGCCGTCGGCCGACGGTTCGTTTACGGGCGGCGGTTCGCCTCCCGCGCCCCCGACGGCCTCGATCCGCACGATGCCGCTCTTGAGGCCGATCACCAGCTCCGTTTCGGCCTGGTGCAGCAGGGCCATGGTGCGGGCGTAGCGTGCGGCCTGGATGACAGTGCGCGCGCCCACCGTCAGGCGCGAGCCGGCGATTCCGGCCCCGATGCGCGGCACGAAGACGGCGGCGACGACTCCGAGGATGATCACCACCAGCAGCAGTTCGAGCAGGGTAAAGCCTCCCTGCCGCCGTTTCGATAAACACTTCATGGTCCGGCCGGCGCGGGTAAGGACGCCGCATGGCCGCGGTGCGGCGGTTAGTTGGTGATGTCGTCCTCGGTGTTCATCTGCTCGTCGGGCCCCGCCGAGCGGACCTCGTACTCGAACTTGCCGGTCTTCTTGTACTGGAAGGCCGTGCCCCAGGAGTCGTTCAGGCGCGACTTGTCCAGCAGGGCAGCCATCGATTCGGTGGCCGCCGTCAGCTCGTCGAGGCTCTCCGGATACCTTCCCATCCGCACCTCGTAGGCCTGGATGGCCGTGCCGATGGCCGCGATGCTCGCGCGCGTCGTGTTGCGGCGCGTCTCCTCGCCCTGCCCGGCGAAGTTGACGACCACCACGGCCGCCAGGATGCCCAGGATCGTGACCACCAGCAGCAGTTCCACCAGGGTGAAGCCGGCACCGGCGCGGCGCCGTTTCTCAGAAGGTTCGCATTTCATCGGTCTTCTCCGTTCGGTTGATGCCACGGAAGTTATTGTATTCCTTTCCGCCGCCCGGGAAAACACCTTTGTACCTTCACGGCAACGCGACGGTGGTGCCGTTCTTCTGTGACTCCAGCGCGGCCGTGAAGAGAGC
This sequence comes from uncultured Lentisphaerales bacterium, assembly GCA_964426115.1. Lineage (GTDB taxonomy): Bacteria > Verrucomicrobiota > Kiritimatiellia > RFP12 > JAAYLN01 > JAAYLN01. The sequence continues at coordinate 6,619 of CAYRPP010000062.1, forward strand.
GTGGCTCAGCGCGGCCTCCTCGGGCGTGACGCAGGCCGCGAAGCGGCTCCTGGGCTGGCCGTGGGCCAGCTCGTGGAGGAACGCCGCCCACATCTGCAGGATCGAGTCGGAGAAGCCGGCCTCGAAGTTGACGCCCGTGAGCGACTTGAAGGCCATCTCGTGGCCCATGTCGAGCACCTGCCAGGGCTGCTCGCCGCCGGGCCGGTACTCCATGGTCTCGATGGTGTTGACCTGCTTGCTGCTCCAGCGCGCCGAGCCGCGTGTGCCGTAGACCTCGAGGTACCAGCTGTTCTTGTGGCCTGGCGCGATGCGGAAGGTCTTGATGGTCATGGGAAACTCATGCCCGCCGGCGTCGTCGGCGGTGCAGAGCAGGGTGGCATTGTCCCACGTCTCGCAGGGCGCCATGCCGCCCTTGCTGTCGGGCCGTTCGGCGACGATCTTCGAAAGCACCGCACGTACGGTCCTGGGGCGCCAGCCGGAGCGGAAGGGGAAGTGGCAGGCGTGCATGCCGAGGTCGCCCATGCTGCCGTACTCGCCGTTGAGCTTCAGCATGCGCTTCCAGTTGATCGGCTTGTTCGGGTCGAGGTCGCTGCAGTGCAGGAAGCCGCTCTCGACCTGGATGATCCGCCCGAAGGCCCCCGACTCGAAGAGGCGCGCGATGCGCTGCACGGCGGGGAAGAAGATCGATTCCGAACTGCAGCGGACCATGACGCCGGGGTGCTGGCGGATGGCGGCCATGATGGCATCGTTGGCCGTCCGGTCGATGCCGAAGGGTTTCTCGCCCATGAGGTGCTTGCCGGCGGCGATGGCGGCGCAGTAGATCTCGGCGTGCAGGTTGTGGGGCACGGCGACATATACGGCCTCGACCTCGGGATTCCGCAGCAGTTCGCGGTAGTCGGCGGTCGCCTGCCGCACGGTGGGGCAGTGCGTCTGGAACCAGCCGGTCATGGCGGAGTTGGCGTCGCAGACGGCGACGATCTCGGGGCGCGCGTCCATGTCGGGCAGATGACACCAGCGCAGGGCCGCGCTGCCGAACTCGCGGCCCATCAGGCCGCAACCAATGATGCCGAACTTGACTGTCTTCATGCCGGAATTATGGGAAAAAGCGCAGAAGAACGCCACTACAAAACACGTTCGTGCCAGTATTCAAGGTTCTCGCCCATTGATCTTAAGGCGCCAACCGGATGCAGAAAGCATTTTGCATGGTGCAGAACAAGCCAGTATGATGCGAGGCGGAACGGCGGGCGGCGGGACCATCGGTTCACGAAGAAAGGCGGACGACAAATGATACGGACGGGCATGATCGGCTGCGGCTCGATGTCGGGCAGCCATTGCGCGGCGCTTGAGCCGCTCGCGGCGCGCATGCGCTTCAGCGCCTTCGCAGACGTCGATCTGGATCGGGCGAGGCAGGCGGCGGCCCGGTTCCCCGGCGCCATCGCCGTTGCGGACTACCACGATTTGTTCGACGCGGTCGACGCCGTGGTGATCGCCGTGCCGCACGACCTCCACTACCGCATCGGCCTTGATTGCCTCCAGGCCGGCAAGCACGTGATGATGGAGAAGCCGCTGGCGCTGACAGAGGCCGAGTGCCGCGCCCTGATCGCCGCCGACCACTCTCCGCACCCCGTCCTGATGCTCGGTTACGTCATGCGTCACGATCCGCTGTGGCGCCGGTTCGGCGACTACCTGCGCGAGGAGACCTTCGGCCAGGTGTTCCACGTCTCGGTCTGGACCGAGCAGT
>CAYRPP010000063.1:0-4952 GCA_964426115.1 uncultured Lentisphaerales bacterium
TCGTCGAGGAAGAGCGTCCCGCCGTCGGCCCGTTCGAAGGCGCCCTTGTTCTGCGCGGAGGCACCGGTAAAGGCGCCCTTTTCGTGGCCGAAGAGTTCCGATTCCAGCAGCGACTCCGCAAAGGCGCCGCAGTTGACCGCGATGAACGGTCCCGCCGCGCGGCGGCTGTCGGCATGCAGCGCGCGCGCCACCAGTTCCTTGCCGGTACCGCTCTCGCCCTGGATCATGACGGTGGCCATCGTATCGGCCAGCGCCTCGACCTGCGCGATCACGGCGCGCATCGGCTCCGACTCGGCGACCATCGCCCGCGCCGAGAACTTGTCGCGCAGCGAGGCGGAGAGGTCGTTGACGCTGTTGCGGAGGCGGCTGGTCTCGGCCGCGCGGCGCAGGGTCGATTCGAGTTCGTCCAGGTTGAGCGGCTTCTGAATGTAGTCGTAGGCCCCGGCCCGGAGGGCGCGCACGCTGGAGTCGACCGTGCCGTAGGCCGTCATCATGATCACGGGCACGCGGCGGTCGAGTTGCTGGATGCGCCGCATGACCTCGATCCCGTCGATGTCGGGCAGTACCAGGTCCGTCAGCACCAGCGCGGGCCGCTGCTCGCGGAAGGCCGCGACGCCGGCCTCGCCCGTGGTCGCGACCAGCACCTCGAAGCCGCCGTCGGTGGCGGCATCGCGCACCGAGGCGGCGCCATCGGGATCGTCCTCGACAACCAGGAGTTTCAGTGGCATGGTGTGTCACCTTTAGCGGTTTCGCGGGAGCTGTCTCCGTTTCCGGCCGCCGTGGGGATCGTGATGCGGATGAGGGCGCCGCCGCCCTCGCGACCGTGGGCCGTGATCGTGCCGCCGAAGTTGTCGAGGGCCGCGCGCGCCATGAAGAGTCCGAGCCCGGTGCCCTCCGGCCGCGTGGTGACGAACATCTCGAAGACCGCCTCGCGCATCGCCGGCGGGATGCCCGGCCCGCGGTCGCCGATCTCGATCCGCCACTGGCGCGGATGCTCCCGGTCGGCCGTGAGGCGGATTTCGATCGCGGACTCCGCGGGGGCGTGCTGGATCGCGTTCTGCAGGACATTGACGATCGCGCGGCGCAGGGCCGGCTCCGAGATGCCGACATGCGCCGGCGACTCCGGCAGATCGAGCACCACGTGCAGCCGTGCCTGCTCGATGCGCGCGGCAAGCGTCTCGACGCAGTCCCGCAGACAGCGGCACAGGTCGAAGCGCTCGTTGACGGCCTGGGCCGGGCGCGACATGAAGAGGAACTCCTTGAAGACCCCGTCCATGCGGTTCAGCGTGCGCGCGATGCGCCCCGAGAGTTCGCCCATGCGCTCGGCCCGCGGCCCCTCCGGACGCCGCGCCTCGCGCTCCAGCATCTGGGCGTCGAGACGCACCGCGGACATCGGGTTGCGGAAATCATGCACAATGCTGTTGGCCACCATGCCGGAGAAGAGCAGATGCTCCTCGCGCCGCTGCCGCTGCTCCATGCGCCGGTCGCGGTGCACGGCGATTACCGTCACGGCGATGAAGAAGAGCGAGGCGAGCAGCAGGCTCATCACCGCCAGGCGCAGCATCCAGCGCACGGCCTGAGTCGAGACGCGCTCGCGCACGGCGATCGAGTCCTGCCGCATGCCGATCTCCACCTGAACCTGGCCGCCATCCGCATGCGAGACAAACTGCCGGAAGACCAGCACCGGAACCGACTCCCCGAAAAGGTCGAGCACCTCGCGGGTCACCGTCACCGGCGAGGACTCCGCGACCAGGTTCGACTGAGGCGCGACCGGCGCGCTGATCAGCGCCCCCGCCGGCACCGGATCGCCCACCTGGCGGTGGAAGAGCTTCACGCCGTCGCGCGAGACCTCGATGTACTGGAGTCCCGATTGCGCCCGGTGCAACCCATCCACGAGAAAAGGGAGCCGCATCCAGGCGAGCGACACGCCATTGGTCTCGTCCCAGATCGGCATCGCGCCCAGAAACCGCGTCAGCTCGCTGCCCTCCGCCATGATCCGGTCGGTCGCCGCCGTCCGAACCTGTTCGTGCGTGGCCCTGCCGAGCACCGTCAAAAAAATGATCGCCAGAATCACATACACCATCAGAAAACCCGCGATCACCAGACTTAGCGGGGAGCGATGGACTAGTTTTAGCGACCGCAACTGTGCCATACTTGACAAATGAAACAGCAGAATCCGTTCCCCATCTAATTTTTTGGCGGGAACCGTGGCTAGAAGTCCATAATGCGACATTCTGGCGCACTGGTCAACGACAACTTGTCGCATCTGTGTGTGCCGTTGGCAACCATCGGTTCGAACGCGACGGCAATCGAATGCAATCGATTGCATTCGATCTGGATGTCCCCGCCCCCTAACTCAATGCTGCCACCTGTGTGGCATAGATATTGCACATATACGTACACGGAGAATGAAAGGGTTTTCTTTTTGGCCAGTCCAAAACAAGTCAACGCGTTCAATATTCTTCTGGCGGCGACGATCGCCTGCCTGACGCTGGTGCTTCTCCTTAGGCAACAGCCCGCCTCCGGGCAGTTGGTGGCCGAAAAGACCGGAGTTCCGGTCGCCCCGTCAGAGTCGGCGCGCAGAGTGGTCGAGGGCGTTGTGCCCGCAGGTCTCGGCATGCAACCCGCGGCATCCGCCCCGCTGTCCATCAACGGATCGCCGGATCTATACTCCTGCAAGACGGCCATCCGCCTGGTGGAATCCGGCGAGGCCTTCCTACTCTCCCTCTCACTCCGCAACCTGGCCACCAACGCGGTGGAGATCGATCTGCAGGGCTCGCTGCTCTCTATCCAGACATCCCATCGCCAGCACGACAACTCCGTTGTGCGCCGCAAGAACTGCTTCATGCTGCCAGCGGCGGTCGTCACCAATCCCGCGCCCACCTACTTCCTGACCAACGACCTGCTGCAGATCCGCATCTGCAAGCGCAGCGCAACACTCTAGCCGCGTTCATGGCTTGTCGAGGATCAGCGTCACGGGGCCGTCGTTGAGCAGGCGCACGTGCATGTGCGCCCCGAAGCGGCCCGTGGCGACGCGCGTGGCGCCAAGCTGCGCGCGCAGCCGCGCGGTCAAATCAAGGTAGCACGCCTCGGCAATGCCGGGCTCCCCGGCGGCACTGAAGCCGGGCCGGTTGCCCTTGCGGCAGTCGCCGAACAGGGTAAACTGGGAGACCAGCAGGATCGCCCCGCCGGTGTCGACCAGCGCACGGTTCATCTGCCCCGCTTCATCGGGAAAAATCCGCAGCGCCGGCAGCTTGCGGGCCATCCAGGCGATCTCGTGCTCGCCATCTCCCGGCGCCACGCCCAGCAGCACCAGCAGGCCGTGGTCGATGGCCGCGACCGTCTGCCCATCGACCGTGACCGACGCCTCGCGCACCCGCTGGACGACCGCCTTCAACGTCCTACACCCCGTACTCGGCCCAGGCCGACGGCGTCTCCCAGATCCGCACCCGGCAGAGCCGCACGCGACCGCCCGCCCGCGACGTCAGCGACGCCGCCAGCGCATGAAACAACGCCTCGGCCAGCACCTCGGTCGTCGGGTCGCGTCCGGCGAAGCCGACAACATGGTCTCCGAAACGCCGCCGCATCTCCTCATAGCCGGGATCCTCGTCGTTCATGCAGAGCGCATGGTCCCACGCGGCGACGTGCTGCTCAAGAAGCTCCTTCACCACGGCGAAATCGCAGACCATGTCGTGGTCGTCGAGCACGTCCGCTTCCAGAACCACCTCCACCGTGCGGGTGTGGCCATGCACGAAGCGGCACTCGCCCTTGTGCTTGGAGAGCAGATGGGCGTTGCTGATCGAGAGGGTTTTGCAGATGCGGTATGGCATGGAGTCGCACGTCCCCTACGTGGCGCCGGCAAGCATCCGGACAGCCTGCTACAGCTTGACACCAACGCCGGCGATCAGCACCAGGTCGTTCTTATCCTTGTCCGCGCCGGGCTGGCTATCGTACTTGTCCTGCAGCACGACGCGCAGGTTGAGCCGGCCCTGCAGCGGCGCCTCGATGCCGGCCTCGGCCGTCACGAGATAGTTGTCGAAGTCGGAGGCCTCCGGCAGGTAGACCACGGACTGCCAGACCTTGGAGTTCCCGGCGAACTTGTACTCGAACGATTCGGCAAAACGCAGCGACAGATAGTCGTCCTCGATGTCGACCACCTCTTCCCAGACCTGGGCGACGCCCGCCTCGACCGATAAGGCCGTGCTGGCGTTCTTGACCAGATAGAGGCCCAGCCCGGGGCCCACCGTGGCCCGGTAATCAATCTCGGCGATGTCGTCGTTCAGCACGAAGGCGTCCAGAAAGGCGAAGGTCATCGGAGAAACCGTCTTCTTTACATTGCCGAAGAGCTTGGCATTGGAGACCGTCTTCTCGTCCTTTTCGGCCTCGACACCGTCGACCACGGTCCGCGTGGTGTTTTCGCCATAGTTGCCCTCCAACCCCGTCTTGAAAGAACCGAGCCTCTCCTTCTCGCCCGCCAGCAGCAGGCTGCCGTTGGCCATCATCGTCTCGCTGTTGCCGTCCGTCAGGTTCACCCCCACCGCGAGCGACTTATCGATTTTCGACGCCGCTTTCGGCGCGGCCTCCTGGGCCTGGAGCCCGAGCGCCAACAAACTGACCGCTGCCATCAAAACCTGCTTCAGTGCCATGATCCTGCTCCTCTATCCCTCACTGTGCCCGCGGGACGGAAACCTTCCGCCAACGCCGCTGGCACCCTGCAAGCGGACATCGGACGCGCTACCGTTACGCGCATGCCGCTTGTCGTGGCATGAATATACATGTTCTCCACGCGAATAACAACATCAAGCGACCCATCATTAGCAAGAGCAAGTGCGTGGCTTGTCCAAGTAAATGCCCCCATGGCAGGAGCAATGAGTCTGCCAAAAGGAAGGCATAGGTGCGGATGAAAATCCGTTGCGCATGCAAGGAAATGATGTATCATTACGCACTGCTCG
>CAYRPP010000063.1:5052-8314 GCA_964426115.1 uncultured Lentisphaerales bacterium
CGGATGAAAATCCGTTGCGCATGCAAGGAAATGATGTATCATTACGCACTGCTCGAATTGAGCAGGCGCGGGGCATGGCGCGTCATCGTCAGGATCTTGGCGACGGCATTGGAAAGGCATTTGTGCTGAAAGTATGAGTTGTGCATCGGGATTGTTTGGCAGCGAGTTCACACGCGAGGAGATTGAGCGTACCAAGGCGGCGCACGGACTGCTGAGCATGGAACTCGAAGTCGGCACCCTCTGCAACTTCGCCTGCCGCTACTGCTATGTCGGCGACGATCACGCCTGCACGGCCGGGGAGCACAACGAGCTGTCGCTTGAGGAACTGCGCGACGCTGTCGAACAGGCGCAGGCGCTGGGCGCCCGTAAGATCATCCTGCTGGGCGGCGAGCCCATGCTCTACAACTTCACGCCCGCCTTCTGCAGATGGATGCGCAACCGCGGCCTGGCCGTCGAGCTGTTCACCAACGGATCGAACATGACGCCGTCCGCCGCCGCCGCGCTCTTCGCCCTGGGCGTGAGCGTGGTGCTTAAGTGGCACTCGGCGCATCCCGACCTGCAGAACTGGCTGGCCGGCTTGCCGGGTGCTGCCGCCATCATGGCCGAGGCCCGGCGCAACCTGCTGGCCGCGGGCTACCCCTCGCATACGGCGCGCCTGGCGCAGAGCACGGTCATCTGCCGCCAGAACCTTGCCGAGCTGCCGGAGCAGTGGAGGCGGCTGCGCGCGGCCGGCATCGAACCCTACTTCGAGATGATCACACCCCAGGGACGCGCGCGCGGGGACGCGCACGGCCTGTCGCCGTCCCCGAATGAGATCCGAGGACTGTTCGAGACCATCCAGACCATCGACCGCGAGAGTTTCGGCCGCGTGTGGGAGGCGCAGCCCCCCCTGGTCGGCAACGCCTGCCTGCGCCACGCCTTCTCCTGCCTGGTGAGCGCCTCCGGCGATGTCATGCCGTGCGTCGGGGTGACGCTGCCGGTGGGCAACATCCGCCAACAGCCGCTCGCCAGGATCCTCGCCGAAAGCGAGGTCATCTCCGACCTGCGCCATTACGAGCGCACCATCCAGGGAGCCTGCGGCGCCTGCGAACGCGCCGCCGTCTGCTATGGCTGCCGCGGCGCGGCGTACCAACTGACGGGCAACTACCTGGGCTCTGATCCGCTCTGCTGGCGGCACCGGGCGGCGGACGACTGCGCCGCGCTGCCGATCGCCGCCGAACGTCTCGTGCCGCACCAGCCCCCGGCCCGCCTGATTGAGGCCCTGGAGTCGGTCGGCGAGCGTTCGGCCACGGTCACCGCCCGCGTGCCCGCCGACAGCCCGCACTGCCGCGACGGCCGCCTGATGGAGGCCGCGCACCTGGAGCTGATGGCACAGGCGGCCGCGGCCCTGCATGGCTATCGGACACGTATCCGGCAAACTTCCGGACGGCCGCCGGGCGGCCTGCTCGTCGGCGCGCGCGACTTCGCCGTGCTGGCACCGCTACATCCGGGTGACGCATTGACGATCTCACTGCGCAAGGAGGCCCGGTTCGGCGCCTTCGGCGTGCTGACGACGGAAATCCGGCGCGGCGACGCGCTGGTCTCGCGCGCGGAACTCAAAACATGGCACGACGACTAGCGACCAGCCCGCGTCCGCTCCGGCGGATCCTCTTGCGTCCAGTATTTCTTCTGGGGCTGCTCGCCGCCAACGCGAACGGCACCACCAACGCTATCCCGGCGCATCTCGAGCAGGCGCTCGCCGGCGTGCGGACGGTGCGGACGCGCTTTTTGCAGGAAAAGCGCGTCGCTCTCTTCAAGCAGCCCCTGGTGACACGCGGCACGATCCAAGTCGCGCCGCCCGACAAGCTGCTCTGGCGCGTCGAGAGCCCCATCCGCTATGCGCTGCTGGTCGATGGCCGTCAGGCGCGTCAATGGGATGGCGAGACGGGCAAAACGGAGAAGATCGCCTTGGCGGGCAATCCGATCTTCGCGGCCGTGACGGAGCAGCTCGGCGCCTGGTTCGGCGGACGCTACCGTCTGCTGGCCGCCACCTATGACATCTGCTCCAGCCCGGACAACCCGGAAGCCTTCGTCTTCACGCCCAGGCCGGACACGCCGCAGGCGGCGGTGGTGAAGGCCGTGACGGTGACCTTCCGCAGCGATGGGCGCTACATCGCCGCGATCCGCATCGACGAGCGCGGGGGCGACACGACGCTCCTGACCTTCGAGGCGACGGAGATCAACGTGCCCTTGGACGCGGAGGCGTGGACGCTTTGACGGCACGCCCGCTGCGCGTTCGCCTGCAGGCGCTCCTGCGCCGCCGCTCCAGCGTGGCGGGCGCGGTGGTGCTGCTCACGGCGGTCTCCGTCCTCAGCGTGCCCCGCGGCAAGTTCGACGGGCGCATCGATGTGATGCTGCCTGACGACTCCGGCCTGCGCAGCCTGTTCACCTTACTGCGCGAGATCCAGGTTGCCGACAAGATCCTGGTCACGCTGGCCAGGCGCGACGGCGCCGCCGATCCCGGCGCCCTGGCGGCGGCGGCCGACCGCTATCTCGCGGATCTCGATCCGGCCCTGGCGGCGCCGCTGAACACCCGTTTCCAGGCGGATACGCTGACGGGCGACTTCTCGCGGCTGGCGCGGCAGCTTCCCGACTACCTGGCCCCCGAGGAACTCGCGGCCGATCTTTCGGAGCCCGAGATCCGCCGCGTCCTCGGGGAACTCCAGCGCCGCATCCAGCGTCCCGAGGGCCTCTTTGCGGCCGCGGGAGCCCGCGCCGACCCGCTCGACTGGAACGGGCGGCTGGTCCGCCAGATCCTCGCGGCGGTCGCCGCCTTCGGCTACCGGGCCGTGCCGGTGGGTGATTACCTGATGGATCCCGGGCAGCGCCACCTGCTGCTGGTGCTGCAGACGCCCGTCTCGATGATGGACTCGGCCGGGGTGCGGCGGCTGCTGCAACACCTCGGCGCGCGGGCCAGGACCCTGCCGCCGGATGTCGAGGCGCGGCTCGTGTGCGGCCACCTGCACACGGCCGGCAACGAGGCCGTCATCCGCCGCGACATCCGCATCACCGGCACGGCCGTGACCATCGTGTTCCTGGCGCTTTTCCTGGGGATCTACCGCGACTGGCGCTCGATCGGCATCACGCTGATCCCCGCGCTGGCCAGCGCGCCCGCCCTGGCCATCGCTTCGCACTGTTTTGACCGCTTCTCCTACCTGGTGCTGGGTTTCGGCTGCGTCATCGTCGGCATCGCGGACGACTACGGCATCCACACCTATGTACT
>CAYRPP010000064.1:0-8236 GCA_964426115.1 uncultured Lentisphaerales bacterium
GGGTTCGTCCACCAGGTGGCGGGCTTTGGCGAACTGACGCTCCAGCAGAGGTGACGCGGCATGATGCCTTTTTTCGGACCATGGGCCCCTGAGATCCCCGTGCCGGAGGCCGCAAGGCTGGCGGAGCCCCCCGGTCTGCGGCAGGTCGTCGTGCATCGCGCGGACGCCGCCTTCGGCTTCCTGCACGACAACGCGGTCGCCTGGCATGACGGCGAGCTCGTCGCGGCCTGGTACAACTGTCCCCGCGGCGAAATGGAGGGAATCTCCTGCATCCGCGCGCGCCGCTCGCGCGACGGCGGCCGCACCTGGACGGCGCCCGAGGTCGTCGCAGCCGATACCGCCGGCGATGACATCCTCTACGTTCCCGTCGCCCTCGCCTCGCACGCGGGCCGGCTCCTGGCCTTTGTCACCCGCATGCGCGGCGCGGATCTCGTGCTCGATTGCGTGGCCTTTGCCTGGGAAGGCGACCGCCGCGTCTGGACGCGGCAGGGCGCCATCACCGGCCCCTTCATCGCCAATACAGCACCCCAGCCGCTGCCCGGCGGCCGTTTCGTCATGGGCGGGCGCATGGCCGAGACTCCCGGAACCAAGCCCGAGATCCCGGCCGTGGCCATCTCGTCCGTCAGCGACCTGACCACGCCCTGGCGGCTGGTGCCGCTCGTGCGGAAGCCGCTGGTCCCGTTCGAGCCTTTTCCCGAAACAGCGCTGTGGGTCAACGGTCCGCGGGTCACGGCTTTCATCCGGGGCGGATTTGTCTGCCGGAGCGAGGACGGGGGGGATACCTGGTCCGAGCCGTGCCGCGCGAACCTGCCCCAGGAGCCCTCCAAACTCTACGCGGGCACGCTCAGCACGGGCCAGCGCTACCTGCTCTGGAACCTGCCCGATCCCGAAGCCGGACGCCGGCGCAACCTGCTGGCCCTGGCCGTCGGCGACCCCGGCGTGGACCGGCTATCGCGGGCCTGGCTGATCCGCCGCGGCCCCGACGCGCGCGAGGGTATCGGCCCCGAATGGTCCTATCCCTGCGCCATCGAGCATGAGGGGCGGCTCTACATCATCTATTCATCCGAGAAACACCATAGCGCGCTCTCGATCGTGCCCGTCGCCGCGCTCCGGTAGCGCTGCAGCGGAGAGAGTCACCACGAGACAACGAAAGGAACAAAGGGTAGCTGCAAATCACGGTTGCGACTGTTCATTTGAAAGGACTTAGCCATGGGCGAACAGGACATCAAACTGCCGGGCACTTTTCTGACGGGACTTTCGATTACCGGCAAGGCATACGAGCCCGGGACGGTGTTCGAATACAGCGTATACCTGCCGGTCGCCGCGGCGAAGCAGAAGACTGGTCTGGCGCTCTATGTTCTGCTGGAGTACGACGCCGTCCAGCTTAGTGCCATCCTGGAACCGTTCATCAACGAGGGGCTCATGCCTCCGGGCCTGTTCCTTTTCTGCGGCTCGGGCAGATTGCCGCCGACCATGGAGGGCGGCGCCGAGCGCGGCATGCGGTGCGAGGAATTCGACCAGTACGGACGCGAATATTCCGATCTCCTCGTTGAGGAAATCGTTCCCGCCGCATGCCGGGCGGCCGGTGTCGCCCTGTCGCCCGACCCCGACATGCATTTCATCACCGGCGGTTCATCCGGCGGACTCTGCGCCTGGAACGCGGTATGGTTCCGCAACGACTTCTTCCGCAGGACGTACCTAAGCAGCCCGACGTTCAGCGCCATGCGCGGCGGCGAGGAACCGATGGTTCTGCTCCGCAAGACCGAGCCGCGGCCCATCCGCATATACCTCACCGTCGGCACGACGGAGCCGGATTACTTTTTCGGCAGTTCGTACTATGCGGCCTGCAACGCGGCAAAAGCCTTCGCATTCGCCGGCTACGACTTCCGCTTCGAGGTTTTCCCGAACGAGGGCCATTGTGCCCGACGGTCGCATCCGGCCTTGTTGCGGCGCATGATGACGTTCCTCTGGGCGAACTACGCCACGGTGCCCGTCAGGCCGCTGCACAGGCAGATCCGGCTCAACCAGCTTCTACCGGCGGATAGCGCATGGACGGCGACGGACGAAAAACTCTCGCCCCGTACGACTTCGGTCGCGACCGCCGCCGGAACATACAGTGCCGAGGGCGGCAACATCGTTTTCACAACCGCCGCCGGCGTAAAGAGGATCGTCTCATCCGCATTCGGCGACATCTCCGCGCTCGCGCTCTCCTCGGACCTATGGCGGCTCTATGTCGCCGACCGCGCACGCCGATTCGTCTATGCCATGACCATCCAGCCGGACGGCTCGCTGGCTGCCTGCTACAAACTCGCCCCGCTGCATCTGGCGCACGACTGCCGCATTCTTGGAGCCTCGGATCTGTGCATGGGGCACGGCGACCGCGTCTTCGCCGCCACCGAGCTCGGCATCCAGGGCATCATCTCGTTCGGCATGGTAGATTCCATCATGCCGCTGCCCGGCGACCTGCCCGCCGACCGTGTCGTTCTGAAAGGCCATTTGCTCTACGCCGCCTCCGGCAGACAGGTCTTCAAGCGAACGATGAAGATCGGCGCACCTGACATCGGCATGCCCCCGGTTGCTCCAACCACTCCCGGGTACGGCGACGGCTACGAGTATTCAATACCCCACCTGCCGCAATGATACGAGAATCCTGCCGAGGATAGCGAAAGGCCGGAAATGAACCAACAAAACCTAACGCGCGGTATTTCTAAGAGTGGCCGTACGCTCTTGGCGCTCGGCGCGGCGGCGCTGCTCGCCGCGAGCTGCGTCACCAACCCGATCACGGGGAAGCAGCAGTTCAGCATGGTCGGCAAGGGCCAGTTGCTGGCGCTGGCTCGCGAGGCCGTGCCGTCGCAGTTCGCCGCCGACCATGGAGTTGTGGCCGACGCGCAGGCCAACGCCTACGTCACGCAGATCGGACGCAAGCTCGTCGCGACGCTGACTCCCGCGGATGTCGTCTTCCCCGACATGCCCTTCAGCTTCCAGGTGGTCAACGCCGTCTACGTCAACGCCTACGCCTTCCCCGACGGCACGGTCGCCATCACGCGGGGCATGCTGGCGGAACTGGAGAACGAGGCGCAACTGGCGGCGGTGCTGGGGCACGAGATCGCCCATGTGAACTGCGGCCACACCGCCTCGGCCATGAGCAAGAGCATGGTCTACGGCGCACTGCTCGCGGGCGCGCAGGGCTATCTGGAGCACCGGGAGAGCCAGTACACCGATCTCGCCGGCCTCGCCGGCCAGATCGGCGGCGCGGTCGTGCTGGCCAGCTACAGCCGCGACCAGGAGCGCCAGGCGGATCAGGGCGGCATGCTCTACATGGTGCGCGCGGGCTACGATCCGCAGGGCATGGTCGATCTGACGCGGTTGCTGGTGCGCCTCGGCAACGCCAATCCATCGGCGCTGGAACGGATGTTCGCCACGCATCCCATGAGCGCGGAGCGGCTGCAGTCCGCCGAGGCCCGCGCGCGCAACCAGTACGCCGGACAGAACGCGGGAGTCGTCAACCAGGAGGCCTTTCTGGCGGCCACGGCCGGCATCCGCCAGCGCAAGGAAGCCATCAAACAGTTCGCCAAGGCGGAGACGCAGCTCGCCAACCGCCAGTACGCGGCGGCCCGCGCCGCCGCGCAGGCGGGTCTGGCGCTCGCGCCTGACGACGCCGTCGGCCTCCTGCTCCTGGCACAGGCCAGCCAGCAGGTGGGCGACACCGGCGCCGCGCGCGCGGCGGCCACGCGCGCCCTGCAGGTCAACCCCGGCGGCGTCCGCGCCCATGGCTTGCTGGCGCAGGCCGCGCTCATGGATCGCGACTACGGCACGGCTTTGCAGCATCTCAACGCCTTCGGCCGCCAGGTGCCCGACGACCTCAACACGCTCTTCTGCCGCGGCCTGGCATACGAGGGCCTGGGACGTCAACGCGAGGCCGCCATCGTCTACGACGCTTACCTGCAGCGCGCCGGCACGCAGTCCGCCGAAGGCCAGCATGCGCTGCGCCGTCTGCAGCAGCTTGCGCGGTAACGCGCGGAAACGCCTGCCGCGGCAACCGCTCAGACAGCGTCGGCAATCCCGATGGAGGGCCGGCTTACACTCCGGCCAATAAATCCGGCGCGGGTGGAACCGCGCCCTCCAGTGGTCAAAACTGAGACAGTATCTTGAATTGTTATCTGGCGCCGCCCCAAGCTTCTCAGGGTTCCACAGGCACTGGCTCGGGAGTGGCGGCGAGCAGCCGCTCGTAGACGCTTCGCTCGAACAGCGCCGGAATGAGCGTTGCGGCGTTGGCACTGCCGCAGGCCGCGGCCTGACGCGCTGCCGGCAGGATCGACCCCGTGTGCAGCCACCCCTCCATCAGGGCGGCTGTGGCGCAGTCGCCGCTGCCGATGGGGTTGACGACGCGTGGCAGCTCCGGCGGCGCGATCGTCCAGGCGCGGCCGTCAGCAGCCAGCAGCCAGGAGGGTCGCGCGCCATCCGTGATGAGCACATGTTGCGCGCCGCCTGCGATAAGCCGCGAAGCCAGGCCGAGCAGGGTCCGATCATCCGGCGTCCGTTCCCCGAAGGTGGTCTCGATTTCGTGGCGGTTCATCTTGACGACCGTCGGACGAAGGCCGAGCACCGCCAGCAGATCGCCGCGGTGCGAATCGATCATCCAGGGGATTCCCGCGGCCGCCGCGCGTTCGGCAAACGGCTGGAATACGCGGCGACCGGCCAGCGCCGGCGGAACGGTGCCGCTGATTATCAAAGCAGCGCAGGAACGCAGCCGCTCCAGATTGTCCGCTTCGAAGGCCTTCCATTCCTCCTCGTTGACGGCGGGCGCCTCCTCCACCAGCTCCGTCACCTGCCCCGTCGCGCGGTCGAGGATGGTGTCGCAGACGCGCGTTGCGCCGCGCATGGTGGTGAAGGCGGGAATCGCGCCGCGCGCGCGGGCATCGTCCTCGACCATACGGCCCGTCGCGCCGCCGTTGAAGCCGGCCACCCACGCCGCGCGGCCCAGCGTCGCCAGCGCCATGCCGACGTTGACGCCTTTGCCGGCCGCCGAGGTGGTCACGGTACGGGCGCGGTTAACCGCGCCGGGATCGAAGCGGTCAAACTCGAGCGTCCGCTGCAGGGCCGGCGTGAGGCCCAGCGACAGGATCGGCTGCAAACGATCAGTGGCCATGTGAACTCCCGGTCGCGCGGGTTCGCGCGGAACGACAGAGGCGACCGCCGCAGGGCGCGCTCCCGGATGGCAGCGGCTGGCCGCACGGGTCGCAGGCCCGCGCGCCCGCGACGCGCACCGGCCCACAGGCCAGATTCAGCAGGTGGACCTCGCCATCGAAACCGCGCAGCCGCGCGCCGGCGCCGCGGGCATCCAGCAGGATAACGATGCGCTCGCGCCCGCGCGTGACCGTCAGCGCATCGAGATGGTCGAAACGGTACTCGACCGTCCAGTGTCCCTGGGTGAAGGTATCGAGATGCTCACGGTAGAAGGCAAGCCAGTGACGGATGATCCGCGCCTGCGGCGGCGTCAGTGCGCTCAGATCCACCGAGACCATCGGCACACCGGCCAGGGCGGCAATCATGTGGCGCGAGACGTTGACCTCCGACTCGCCTGGATGGAAGAAAACCGGGTCGGCGTGGACGGGGACTCCGTCGCCCATCAGGAGGCGGATATGCGCGACGCGGTGGAGGTTGGTGAGATAGTCGAACGGCACGTCGCCGGCCCGGAACTGCGTCGCGTAGGGCATCATCTGCGGCGTGGCGTAACTCTGCCGGAACTCGATCAGCGCCTCGGGCCGGCGCGAGCGCACGGCGGACGTGAAGCGCCGGATGAAGGCCAGCGTCTCATGGCTGCGCGGGGTCGTCACGGAGGGCGGGACGGCGTCGAGAAAGTCGATCTTGAATCCGTCGAGGTTGAGGCTCTCCAGGCAGTCAAGCAGCGCCGCCTGCGTCCGGTCGAGAAAGGCGGTCTCGCGCGGATCGACGACGCACTGCCCCTCGTGCGGTGCCGTCAGCAGGCTGGCGCGCTCCTCCCGGAGCCGGCGCAGCGCGTGACTCTCCACCCCGGCAAAGAAGGGGGCGATCCAGAGCAGATAACGCAGGCCGAGGCGCTGCGCGCGGGCGATGTGCGCCTTGAAGCCGGGCAGTTTCCGTTCCGCCACCGACCAGTCGCCGATGTGACAATACCAGTTGCGCAGCGTCTCGGGCGTGACGCGCTTCTGCTCGTCAAAGCACCAGCCGTCGTCGACGATGAAAGTCCCGAAGCCGAATGCGGCCGCCTGCGTGGCCGCGGCCTCGAGAAAGTCCATGTCCAGGGCCGCATGCAAGGCATACCAGGTGCAGTAGACCGGCAGAAATGCGGCGGGCGGAAACACGGGCGCGGCGATGCCCAGTGCCTGGCGGTAGGCAGGCGTCAGCGCGGTCCAAGGGACGGACTGATCGCTCGTCAACACCACGAAAGGTTCCGTCGCGTCGCGGACCGCGACCTTCATGGCAATCTCGTAGACCGCCGCCTGCTGATTGACGTTCGCGGTGATTTCGACATCCTCGTGCACGCAGGTCAGGGCCAGGGTGGCGGCATTCGTCTGGTCCTGGCCAAAGAAGGCCAGGTAGGGCAAATTGCGCTGCGCCGCCGAAGCGAACGCAATGCACCACTGTACCTGCGCGGACGGGCGGGAGATCCCGGGGTGCCAGAAGCCATGCACGCCGGTGATCGGCACCGTGCAGCGGAGGGTAAGGGTGGCGCCGGCCGCTGCGAGTTGGGCGCGCGACACTGGCAGCGCGCAAAAGGCGGCATCGCCGGCGGTCGCGGCGGGTGTTCCGCAGTCAATCAGACGGCCATCGGCGGCAAACATGCTGATTTCAAACGACATCGGTTGCTCCTTGGGCTTTCTGGGCCGCGCACGCGGCGTCCAGCAGCCGGCTCCGCCAGCGGAGCGGGTAGTCCCGGCACTGCCGCGGCTTGGATTGCTGAACGCGGCAGGTGTTGTCCGCCCCCAGGAAGACGCAGGCGCCATCGGATTGTTCCGTCAGCGCCAGGCCGCGGCGATCTCGCGTCAGGAGCGTGAAGCACGCGATCATGGCCTCCTCGGAAATGCCCAGAAACGCCGCAAGGGCCGCGGGCTCGCCCGGTTCGAGCCGAACCTCGCCGGTGGCGCGGCAGCAGGCGCCGCAGCGTCGGCAGACAAAGGCTCGTTCCGGCGCGTTCACGGCTCGGCGAAGACGTAGACGGTAGGATGCGTAGCGAGCACCTGGCGCACGCCTTCCATGAAACGGCCGACCGGTTCTTCGGCCGGCGCGAAGACCAGCAGCACGGGAAGTCCGCGCCCGGCCTTCTCCATCGTCGCCGAAATCTCGCCATAGGCGCGGAGGGGATAATCCACCGGGGTGAGCCGCGGCTCGATGGAATTGGGATCGGACCAGTCCTCAAGGATCTGTACGAGCCGGAGCGGCGGCACGGCGTTGGTGGCCGGGAGCGGGCCTACGTGGAACTCCCAGGGCTGCGAGAGGCGTTTGGCGCGTTCGCGCCACTTTTCGTCGGGCAGGAAGGATTTGTAGAAGATTTGGCCCGCGGGCGGCGGCTCCAGGCGCACGCCGTTCTCGCCCTCGATCTTCTGGAGCACCTTGCAGACCTCGCGGGCGCGCGCCAGGGGCACCGCGTCGTCGATGACGAGGGTGAGCATCGGGTCGCCCTGCTCATCGACGACCCCCATGAGCCGTTTGAGCAGGTCGCCGAAGGCGTCGATGCGCTGCGGCTCGCCCTCGCCCTCGCGCAGGAGGAAGGCCACACCGCCGGGAGCCTCGGCCGTCACGACGGTGAGACCAACGGGACGCACGCGCGGACGCCCGTCCGGCCGCGGCTCCGGCGCGAGAGTTAGCCGGACCATCCGGCCGGCCGACACCATGGCCTCAGGATTGACGGTATAGTTCTCGTAGACCTCGCCTTGCGGCGAGAGGCGCGGCACATCCAGCAGGGTCTGCGGCTCGTTGTAGAACGAGAGCATGGAGACAGGCGCCTCGCGGTCGGCCAGGCAGATCTCCGCCGCGCCGTCCGATCCCGGTACACGCGGGGAACCGCAGTATACGAATCCCCGTGGGGCCAGCGTAGTCCCGGCACTGCGATCGAGGATGAAGGTCTCGATTGGACGGGGAGCGACGTTGGTCGCGTCGCAAACCTGCACCTGGATCGTGACACGCTCGCCGGAAGGCCAATAGCGCTGCGCCCGGCTGCTGACGTTCCGACCGCGCGGCAGACCGATGAACTCCA
>CAYRPP010000065.1:0-8210 GCA_964426115.1 uncultured Lentisphaerales bacterium
CATCTACCGCGTCGAGGCCGCCGAGCTGGCCGAGGCATCCGGATGGGACGCGGAGCAGATCCGGCAGGCCATCGCCGCGACCAACCTGGACCTGACGTGCCAGGGAAGTCCGGTCGCCTGGCTGGCGGATGGCGACGCGATCCTGTTCCACGGCGAGGAGACCACTTCCCCCACCGCGCCGGAGAACGTTTACTGGGTCGCCCCCGGCCCGGGGACGGGCATGGCGCAGGCGGCGGGCGCGTTCCCGCCGCAGCCGGTAACCAATGCCTGGTTTTCCGAATCCCTCTTCTTCCAGGGCACCAACCACCTGACGCGCGTCAGCTACAGCTCGCGCACCGACCTGCCATTCGTGGCCTACGGACTGCGGTCGAACTCCAGCACCGACAAGAGCCTGGCCTCGGTCGAACCGGTCTACGATCCCGCGCCCGGAGCCTGGACCGGCACCGTCAGCGTCACGCTGCTCTCGTACTACGAGAATTCCGCGGTGGACAGCCATGCGGTGGAGGTCTCGGTCGGCGGGATCAAGGCCGGCCTCTCCGAGTGGTCTGGCGAACTCCTGCTGACGCATGCGTATCCGTTTTCCTCCTCATCCCTCGGCGGATCCGCGGCCGTGGTCGCCGTGCGCCACGTGGCGCCGCCGCCGCCGCCGTTGTCGACCGACTACACCCGCTTCCTCTGGCTCTCCTGCTCGCTGGCCTACCGCCGCGCCTACCGCGCCCGCGACGGCGCCCTGCTCTGCCGCGGCGGCGAGGGCAACCTCTCCGCCGTCGCCGGACTCCCCTCGAACGACGTGGCGGTGCTGGACGTGACGCAGCCCCGCGCGCCGGCCGTGGTCGCGCCGGTCGCACTCGCCTGGGATGGGACGGCGGCAAACTGGACGGCGGCCTTCCCGTCGGGCGGCGCGGGCCAGGCCTACCAGGTCTTCTCCCGGAGCGCGGGAGTGCGGCGCCCGGCGGTGCGCGGCGCGCGGGATCTCGACTGGGACGACTTCACCGGTGTCGCGCATATCATTCTCATCCCGCCCGAGGGCTGGTGCGACGGCTTCCGCCAGGCCATGCAGCCGCTGACGGACTTCCGCACCGCCGAGGGGCTGCGGTCGGCGGTGGTCGACGTCGAGTCGCTCTACAACAAGTTCAGCCACGGGCTGGCCGATCCGATGGCCATCAAGGTTTTCTGCCGGCGCCTGCAGCGCGGCGGGATGCGCTACCTGTTGCTGGCCGGCGCCGGCGCTGTCGATTTCCGGCACCAGCGGCTCTCCGTCAACGACTACACGGCCTGCCTGATTCCATCCTGCCTCGCCGGACAGCGCTTCCCCCTGACCGGCGAGGACATGACGGCCGCGGCCGACGGCGAGCTGGTCGACATAAATCTAGACCATGTTCCGGACCTGGCCGTCGGGCGGCTGCCCTCCACCAGCACGCAGGAGATTGCCACGGTCGTGATGAAGACGCTGGCCTTCGAGCGCGCGCGCCGCTGGCGGGAGATGGCGGCGGTCACGGCCGACTGGGACTGCACCGGCATCCCGAACAAGGAGTATCCCTTTAGCGCCGGCACGGACCAGCTCGTCGCGCCGCTCTCCGTCGGCGGACGGACGGTCCGGACGTTCTACACCAGCGATCCCTACGGATCGCTGCAGGCGGTCCGGGTGGATCATCTCCTGCCCGCGATGCGCGCCGGAACCGCGCTCTTCCACTTCTTCGGCCATGCGAACGAGCTCAGGCTCGGCTACCGGTCCGGGTACTACAGTCTGCTGCGCAGCACCGACATCGTCCCCGCCAACTGGCAGAAGCCCGTGATCGCCGTCCTCATGTGCTGCCTGCCGAACCGGTGGCATTCGCCGTACTCGTCGACGCCCAGCGTCTTCCTGCCCTATGGCCTGCTGGCCGACGGAACCGGATTCGTCGCGGGCATCGGATCGACAGGATACATGGTCGACACTGACGGGGAGGCGCTGGGGATCCAGTTCTACTCCGGCGGCGCCGCCGGCGTCCAGCGGCTGGGCGATCTCTGGCTGCACGGCATGCGCAACATGGCCGGCGCCATCCCGCGCGAACGCCTGCTGAGCGTCAGCCTCGTCGGCGACCCCGCCTTGAGCTTTGACTTGATCCACAACCCGGGCACGCATATCATCCTGCAATAGAAGATATGGACACCAATTACCAGCGGCTGCCGGACGTGGCGGCGCGCGCCGTGGCGGGCACGTGCCTGCTGATTCCCGCGCGCGCCTCCGCCCGCAGCGTCTACACGCTCAACCCCACGGCGCAGCATCTCTGGGAGCTGCTGGCGCAACCGCGGTCGGCGGACGCGCTGACGCAGGCGCTGGCCGAGCGCTACCGGATCGCGTCCGACCAGGCCCGGAACGATGTCGCCGCCTTCTTGTCGGACATGCTGGCCAAGGGACTCGTCCGGGAGGCGCGGCCCGACTTTCCGCCATGATGGATTCGGTTTTGCGTCCGGTCCGGACGGCGCGGAACATCCGGGACCGCGAACCCCGGACCCGAGCCGGCACTTGATCATTACGATTTCCATGCTCCATCCGGCAGACGGGTGTGGTAGACTGAAGGCATGAAACGAAGCACGACGTCCGGCTGGAACGCCGCGCGCCGACTCTGCCTGGCCCTCGGCCTGCTGGCGGCCGCGGGATGCGCTTCGCTCTTTCCGCCGAAACCGCCCGTGGAGGTCAGCGACTCCCAGTTGAACTGGCTGTTGATCCGTTACCGTCCGATCGGGGCGGACCGTCCGCCCTGCCGCATCGAGATCGTCGGCGCGGGCTACCTCCATTTCGTGCAGGGCGAGAGTCCGCTGGTGGCGGACGACTTCGCCGTGGACACGGAGCACCTCCAGTGGAACAATCTTGCGCAGGAGAAACTGGGCATGACACCCGCGGAAACGCGAAGGCTGCTGCAGCAGTTTGTCGATGCCGGACTGCTCGACGAGCCGGCGCGTCCGCGCCGCACCCCGCCCGACGCGGACGGCATTGCCGTCTGCCGCTGGCGCATCAACAACCAGCGCGGCGCCTGCGCCACGTCCAGCCCCGAGCTGACGGGGATCGTGGAGGAGCTGGCCGCGCGCCTCGGCCGTCAGGGAAGATGACGATGCGCCGCGCCCCAGTCCTGCGCTGGCGCCTTCTGCTCGCGCTGCTGCTTGTTCCGTGCGCCGTCCCGCGCCTGCGGGCGGCAGAGGGCTTTGCCGCGCTCAAGCCGATGGTCGCCGTCTCGTTCGAGAGCAGCGAGCAGCTGATGCAGCGCGCGGGACTGGGTTTCGAGGGCGCGGGATTCGCGGCGGCCGACGCTTGGTTCCGCCACCAGCTCGCGACGTTGCTGCTCGTGCCCGGTTTCGAGGGGATCGACCGCTACCGCCCCGGACACTTCTATCTCCTAACGCCGGATCCGCCCGACAGGGTGCCCCTGCCGGCGGCGCTGCTGCCGCTGTCCGACAGGCACGGCGCGGGACTCCTGGCGGCCATGGAGGCGCGCTTTGGCAAGGGCGTCCGCAAGGGCGGCATCTATTCCTTTACCGAACCAGGAGACCCTGAGGGACTCGGGCTTGTCGTGCTCGCGGTCGCCGAGGAGCATGCGCTGATCTCCACCAGTATCGATGGCCTGCGTTGGCTCGCGCTCCATCGCCGGGACCGCACGCTGCCCGAGGCCGCCACCCTGGGAACGCCCCTGCGGCTCACGGTCGACGGCGTTATGTTCGGTCTCTTTTTGCAGCTTGTCGCCACGCTGGACGACGCCGCCGGGAACAACGGCGGCGCGCAGTCGCTGAATGGCCACCTGCGCGAGATCGGGACCTTCTGCGCCGCATGCGCCTCCATTGATCTGGGATTCGACGCGGGCATACGCGAGTTCGGCATGGTTCTCCGCCTGAACGCGGCCCCCGCGTCGCCCATGGCGGCGCGGCTGGCCGGCCTGCAAGCGCCGCCGCCGGAGTTCGGGCGCCTGCTGCCCGCCCCGCTCCTGAACGCGGAGATCAGCGTGCTGCCCGCACTGCTGACGGCGCTGCCGGCCTCGACCGCGCCCTGGCTCGAGGGCCTGGCCGAGTCCTCGCAGGTGCTGGGCCTGCGCCTGGCGCCACGCACGGAGGGATGGGTCCGGCTGCTGCTGCCGGCACTCAACGGGCAGTATGCCTCCGGCATGGCCAAGTCCCCTCTCGGAGCCGGTCTCTGCGGCATTCAGATATTCGGCTTCGACGACGCCCGCAAGGCTCAGGCCGCACTGAGCATCCTCGAGTCGCTGCTGCCCACGCCGGCGCATCCTTCGCCGCACATCGTTGCGCTGCCGCCCCGGACGCGGGACAATCTCAGAATCATCGGCTACCAGGTCGCGGCGCAGGCGGCGACCAACAGCGCGGCAGGCGGCGGCCTGGGCGAGGTGCTCGCACAGATGCTGGGGATGGGCACGGTGGAGATGGCCTGCGCGGATGGCAGTTTGGTCATTGTCCGGGGAGCGCAGGGCACGATCGAGGAGCTGCTCGATCGGCCTTCCGGCGGCAACACCCTCTCCGTTCCCGACCTGGCTGGCCGGCGGTTCGCCCCGCTGCGCCCGACGCAGACGCTGCTGGGCGCGGGGCGGGTCGCCCCAGTGGCCACGCTGCGCGCGGCGGCCGAAACGCTGCCCGGGCTGCAGAATGCCCTCGGACGGCTGCCGTTCGCCGGTGGCGACCTCTGCTGGCGGGCGGTGCGCGAGGGCCACAGCCTCACGTGGGAGCTCAATTTGCCATCCAACGAGCTGACGGCCTGGAGCCGGCTGCGCACGCTCGACGCCGCCCTGCTGCAGGACATGCTGGCGCAGTTCGCGCTGGAACAACTCAGCCGGCATGGCGCGGAGCGCAGTCAGCAGGATATCCTGCAGGAGCGACTGCGGCGCCTGCGCCAAGGCCGGACGGTAGACCCCGAGGAAGCGTCCGGGAAGTGACAACCGCGGCCGGATGTGCTTCAATACGCACATGAAACCGACGCTTCTTGTGCTGGCTGCCGGCATGGGCAGCCGCTATGGCGGGCTCAAGCAAATCGATCCGGTGGGCCCCGGCGGGGAGACCCTGCTGGACTACGCGGTCTATGACGCGATCCAGGCCGGCTTCGGCCGCGCGGTCTTTGTCATCCGGCGCGACTTCGAGGCGGCCTTCAAGGCTCGCGTGGACGCGAGCTTCGGCAGGCACATTCCCGTGGCCTACGCCTTCCAGGAGATGAACGACCTGCCCGGCGGGCGCCAGGCGCCGCCCGGACGCGAGAAGCCCTGGGGCACGGCCCACGCGATCCGCGCGGCGCGCGATGTCGTGGCCGAGCCCTTCGTCGTCATCAACGCCGACGATTTCTACGGGCGCGACGCCTACCAGCAGCTGGCGCGCTTCCTGGCAACGTTCTCCAGTTCGCGGCGGCCGGCGCCCTGCGAGCGGCTGGCGATGGCCGGCTTCCAGCTCGCCCAGACGCTCTCGGAGCACGGCAGCGTCGCCCGCGGCATCTGCGAGGTCTCCCCGGACGGCCTGCTGCTCTCGGTGACCGAGCACACGGTCATCGAGGAGACGCCGCGCGGCATCGAGAGCCGCCAGGCCGACGGCAGCGTCGTCAGGCTGCCGCCGGACGCCGTGGCCTCGATGAACATCTGGGGCTTCTCGCCGGCGCTGTTCACGCTGATGGAGGAGCAGTTCGCCGGCTGGCTGGATCAGAACAGCGGCAAGCCCAAGGCGGAATGGTACATCCCGCTGGTGGTCAACACCCTCGTCCAGGCCCGCCGCGCCACGGTGCGGGTGCTGCCGACCGGCAGCCGCTGGTTCGGCGTGACCTACCGCGAGGATCGCGAGCGCACGGTGGGCGAGATCGGCCGGCTGATCGCCGGCGGCGTCTACCCCGAACGGCTCTGGAGCCGCTGATGCTTCTGGGCCGTGGAACGCCGTTCCGATGGAACTGACCCTCCTGCCCGGGGGGCACTTCCGCCTGGCCGAGGATGGCGTCGGCGAGATCCCGCTGTCGGAAGCCGCCGCGGCCCGCATCCGCAAGGCCTTCGCCGCCTCGACGGCCGAGGGCTTTCTCTGCCTGGCGGCGCATGGCGGCTCACTGCCATCTTCGCTGGCCTTCGGACGCGCCTTCACCCGCTTCTACCTGACCGCGCTCTGTCAATCGCCGCGTGGCGATGACGCCTCCTTCCCGGCAGTCGCGCGCCCCGGCGCCGCCGACTGGGCCGGATGGATCGAGCGCGCCCCGCCCATCCGGGGGTTGGAGTTCCTCGACGCCGCACGCGCCGATACACTCTGGAACGAGATCGACGCCGCCGCCCGACGGGCGGCAACCGACGCGCCTGACGGTCTGGCCGGATTCCTGCAATCCATCGACCCGGTCTGGCGCACAGTGGGGCGCGTCACGTTCCACCTGGCCGAGAACAAGAAGAATCCCGCGCGGCCCTTCGCCTTCATGGCGACCTACTCCAGCCGACTCTCGGAGATCGGGCGCGTGCAGCACCAGCCCCTTGGCCGCGCGCTTACCGAATATGCCGGCGCCCGCAACCGCGAGGCGCTGCTGCGACTGCTGGCGCCGATCCAGCAGGCCGTCGGCACGAGCGCCATGGTTCGCGAACTCTTCGAGTCGGGACGCCTCTACCAGCCGGCCGCCTGGACCGCGCCGGAGGCCTACCGCCTGCTGCGCGACCTGCCGTCCATCGAGGCCGCCGGCGTCATCGTGCGCGTGCCCGACTGGTGGCACGCCCGGCGGCCGCCGCGGCCGCAGGTCACGGTACAGGTGGGCGAGGGCCGGCCGTCGCAGCTCGGCGCCGCCGCGCTGCTCGACTTCAGCCTGCGTGTGACGCTCGGCGACGCCGACCTCGCGCCGGACGAGATACAGGCGCTGCTGCAGTCCGGAAGCGGTCTCGTCTCGTTGCGCGGCCAGTGGGTCGAGGTAGACGCCGCGCAGCTTCGGACGGTGCTCGACCACTGGAAAGCGGTCGAGACTCGCGCCGCCCGCGAGGGCATACCCTTCGCCGAGGCCATGCGCCTGCTGGCGGGCCTTCCGGCCGGGAGCACTGGGGCCGGCGGCGCGGATGCGGCGGAAGCCGACCGGCTGCAGGCCTGGACCGGCATCCGCGCGGGACGCTGGCTCGACGAGACGCTGGCGCGCCTGCGCCAGGCCGGCGATGCCGGCGGAGCGCCGCCATGCGCCGCCGAACTGCAGGCCATCCTGCGCCCCTACCAGGAGGCCGGCATCCGCTGGCTGCACTTCATGGCCGGCCTCGGCCTCGGCGCCTGCCTGGCCGACGACATGGGCCTCGGCAAAACCCTGCAGACGCTGGCGCTGCTGCTCTGGCTGCGGCGCGAGGAGACGGCGCCCCGGCCCTCGCTGCTGGTCGCCCCCGCCTCGCTGCTGGCCAACTGGAAGGACGAGGCCCGCCGCTTCGCGCCCACGCTCCGCCTCCTGGTCGTGCATCCCTCCGCCGGCGACACGGAACGCATGCAGGCCTGCGAACATGATCCGGAAGCGGGGCTGGCGGCCATTGACCTGGCCGTCACCTCCTATGGCATGGCGGCCCGCACCCCGTGGCTGGCGCGTGTGGCGTGGCGCCTCGTGGTGCTCGACGAGGCGCAGGCGATCAAGAATGCCGCGACGCGCCAGGCGCGCTCCGTCAAGGCCCTGAAGGCCGCGGCGCGCGTCGCCCTGACCGGCACGCCGGTGGAGAACCGCGTCGGCGACCTATGGTCGCTCTTCGACTTCATCAACCCCGGCCTGCTCGGCGACGCCCGCCGCTTCGCCGCCTACATCCGCGACCGCGCCGACCAGCCCGATGCATACGCGCCGTTGCGCCGCCTGACACGCCCCTACATCCTGCGCCGCCTCAAGACCGACCGGCGCGTCATCGCCGACCTGCCCGACAAGACCGTCATGCCCGCCTACTGTGGCCTGACCCCGGCGCAGGCGGCCCTGTACGCCGACCACGTGCGGCAGCTCCGCGAGGCGCTCGATACCAGCGACGCGGCCGAACCGATGAAGCGCCGCGGCATGATCCTGGCCGCGCTCATGCGGTTCAAACAGATCTGCAACCACCCCGCGCAGGTCACGGGCGACGGCGACTTCGCCGAGGCGCGCAGCGGCAAATTCGCCCGCCTGCGCTCGCTCGCCGAGACAATCGCCGAGCGCCAGGACAAGCTGCTGGTTTTCACCCAGTACCGCGAGATGACCGAACCGCTGGCCGCCTTCCTGGCGACGGTCTTCCGGCAGCCGGGGC
>CAYRPP010000066.1:0-8209 GCA_964426115.1 uncultured Lentisphaerales bacterium
TCTTTCCGGCGGAGTTCGAGCCCTTGTCGGCGGAGGATCTGCGCCTGATCGGCGAAGAACTGATTCCGGCGCACGCGCGCGCGCGCTTCGCCGAGAACCACGAGTGCGACTTCTCGCATCTCGAGGAGGGCGTTGGACGCTTCCGCGCGAATGTCTTCCTCGGCAAGGGTGTCCCCGCCGTCGCCCTGCGCCATGTCAAGGGCGAGATCCCCACGATCGAGTCGCTGAATCTGCCGCCCATCCTGCGGCGCTGCGCCGAGGCGCCGGCGGGCGTCGTCATCCTATCGGGCACCACCAGCTCGGGCAAGTCCACGACGCTGGCCGCGCTGGTCGGGCTGATCAACCGCACGGAGGAACGGCGCATCATCACGATCGAGGATCCCATCGAGTACGAGTTCGCCGACGAGAAGAGCACCATCACGCAGCGCGAGGTGGGCCTCGACACCCGCTCCTTCGCCACGGGATTGCGGCAGGTGCTGCGGCAGGATCCCGACGTCATCCTCATCGGCGAGGTCCGCGACGCCGAGTCGCTGCGCATCGGCATCATGGCGGCGGAGACCGGACATCTCGTGCTCACGACGCTCCACGCGGGCACTGCGGCCCAGGCGGTTCCGCGCCTGCTCAACGAGTTTCCCGCCGACGACCAGGACCGCATCCGCCTCGCGGTCGCCGCCAACCTCCACTCGGTTATCTGCCAGCGCCTGCTCCCGACGCCACAGGGCGGACTCGTGCCGGCCGTCGAAATCCTGTTCAACACCCCCATGGTGCGCAAGCTGATCGTGCAGAACCAGCTCGATCACCTGCACGACGCGATCGAGACCGGCAACGAGGACGGGCTCCAGGCCTTCGACCAGGCCATCTACCAGCTCATCCGCCAGAATGTGGTCACCGAGCGCGTGGGCCTGGAGCACGCGACGAACGCGGAGAAGCTGCGGATGAACCTGGAGGGCATCTTCCTCGATGAATCGCGGCGCATCCTCGCCACCAACCAGCCGTGAGCCGGCCGCGCCACGTACCGTTCCCGGCCGTCTGGCGGTGATCGCCGGCACGGCCCCGGAACCGTCCGAGACCTTCATACGGCGCGACTTGGAGGCCCTGCGCCGCCACGGCTGGCAGGTGGTGGTATTCGGGCTCAACGAGCGCGCCATACGGCGCGACTCCGGCGCTCGTCACGCCACGCGCCGCGACCACCTGGCCGCCGCGCTGCTGCGCCGCGCCTGGCGCCTCCGGCGCCGTCCCGCCCAGGCGCTCGCCCTGCTGCGCGCGCACCGCCTCGCCGGGCGCCTCGCGGACGCCGCCGCGCAGTCCGACCTGCTCCTCGCCGAGTTCGCCTGGCTCACCGCCGACCTGGCCGCCGTGGCGTCCGAAGCGACCGGCACGCCGTTGGTCTGCGCCGTACACGCCTGGGACATCTTCGCGCAGCCGCCCGCCATGGTGCGCGCGCGCCTCGCGGACGCCGCGCACGTCATCGCCTGCTCCGCCGCCGCCGCGCGTACCGTAGCGGGGTGCGGCATCGGCGCGGCGCGCGTCTCGCTTGTCCGCCATGGTCTGACGCTGGAGGAGTTCCCCTGCCGCGGCTCCCAGCCCGCGGCCGACGCGCCGTTGGTCGCCGTCGGCCGGCTCGAGCCCAAGAAGGGTTTCGACATCCTGATTGCGGCCCTGGCGCGCCTGCGCGCGCCGGAAACACCCGTGCTGCATATCGCCGGCGACGGAAGCCAGCGCGCCGCGCTGGAGGCGCTCGCCGTGCGCCTCGGCGTGCAGGCGCGCGTAAAATTTCACGGATGCCTGGCGCCGGACGCCGTGCGGCGGCTCATGGCGGACGCCGCGCTGCTGGCGATGCCGAGCCGACGGATGCCGGATGGCGACCGCGACGGCATCGCCAACGTGCTGATCGAGGCCATGGCCCTCGGCGTGCCCGTCGTCACCACGATGGCAGGCGCGGCGGCGGAGGTCGTCGGGGACCGCGTCACCGGGCGCCTCGTGCCGCCCGACGACGTGCCGGCCCTCGCCGCCGCTCTGGAGGAACTGCTGGGCGATGCGGAACAGCGCGCGCGCCTGGCGCAGGCCGCCCGTGCCACCGTCGAAACTTACTTCGACAGCCGGCTGACCGGCGCGGCGCTCTCGTCGCTGTTGGCCAGCCACGCCAGGGTGCGTCCGATCAGCTCGTTGCTCCAGTCCTCGCCGTAAAAACTGTGTCCGGCGTGCGGAATGACATCGAGCGCAAAACCGATCCGGTGGCGTTGGCAGAAGCGCCGGTAGGCGGCCGCCGCCGGGGCTGCGTCGGGATCCGAGCCGCCGTAGATGAAGCGGATGCGCCCCTGGTAGCGGCCGAAGACCTCCAGCAGCCGATCCTCCGCGCGCGCCTCTTCGGCGGAACGCGTCTCGTGGCGCGCCAGCGCCTTGCCGACCATGCCGGTCTGCACACGGCCCGTCAGCAGCTTCTTCCATGTCTCCCGGCGCAGGAGCTTCTTGCCGTAGGCCCGCAGGGCGCCCAGCGTCTTGCGGAGGTTGGTGTCGGACGCGCGCAGGCTGCCCATCACCTCTGCGGACCAGAGCACCAGCCAACCAATGCCGGGATGCCGTGTCGCCGTGCCGATGGCCACCTTGCAGCCGGAACAGATGGCGATGAGCGTCAGCGGCGTGCCGGGTGGCACCTGCCCCTTGAGCCAGGCAACCGCGGCGTCGGCATCGTCGGTCATCGAGGCGATGCCCGCCGCGTCCACCTCGCCGTCGCTCTCGCCGCGGCCGCGGTAGTCGAGGCGCAGGCAGAGGCCGCCCTGGCGCGCCAGCCGACGCGCCAAGGCGACGAAGAGGCGATGCGGCCCCTGCCGGTCGCCGGACCAGCCGCCCAGGAAGAGAAAAACGCCAGCGGGCGGCGTGTCCGCGGCGGGGCGGTGCAGCACGCCGCGGAGCGTCTCTCCGCCGAGCGGCAGCGACACGGGCATCTCGGCGGGATCGACCGGCGCCGGCGGGGGCGGCGCTGCCGGCAGGGTCTGCAGCTCGGAGAAGCGCGTCTGCAACCACTCCGCGGAGGCCTCCGCCAGCGCCGCGGTCTCCACATGGCCGACGCTGTTCCAGAAGGGGGGCAGGCGGATCGTGCGCGCCGCCGCGTCAGGATTATGCGCGCGCAGTGTTTCGATCGCGCGTTCGTCGGCGCCCGTGGCGAACGCCAGCAGTGGACGCTCCACGCGCGGGAAGGCGCAGGACTCCAGTTGCGTGCACTGGCTGCCGGTGAAAGTGAAGCCGTCGAGGTCGACAGAACCTCCGCCGTGCAGCGTCGCCTCGATCTCCTTGCGCGAGACCTGTGCGCGGCCGTAGGCGATCATGTCGTTAACCATGCGCCGCTGCAGCAGTTGGCGGACGAACTCGGAGCCCGCGACGGGCTCCCAGAGCAGGTAGGCGGCAACCTGGATGGCCGAAGGCTGCAGGGCCAGCAGGGCGCCGGCACGCACGCCGAGCCGCGCCTGCGGCAGGCCGGGGAAGCGGCGGTTGATCCAGGCGCTGGCGGCCTCGATGTCCGCCAGCCAGTCGGCCACGGTGTAGTCCGCGAAGGCGCCGGAGGAATCGCCGCACCCGCGGTAGTCGATTCGCAGCACCGCGCAGGGCAACTGCGTCGCCAGGCGGCGCGCGCCATCGACCATCGCGCGCTGGGCCGCCTTGCGCTCCTCGACCAGCGGCGGGCAGACGATGAGCGCGCAGCGTACCGCGACTCCCGCGGCGGGCGTCGTCAGGGTGGTCTGGAGCCAACCGTCGCCGGATGGGATCTGAAAAGCTTCGATTTCAAGTGGGTTTGTTGACATGGGCCTGTGCAGCGTCACAAGTGTTGCTCGGGGGCGTTTGCAGCGTTCAGATTATCGCCACTACGCGCGCGCCTGGCAAGAACAGGAGGCAGACTAAACGTATTCGGTTAACCACGGGGAGTGCGAGAATGGCTCATGGGGAGTTGATGGCCTTGCGTCCGGGATACCTGCAAAGTTTCGGCATTTCTACCGTGTCGCGAGCCTTGTCGATCGCGCGAGAGAGATTTTAAACGCAGCGCCGCAGAGGGGGTGCAGTGGGCAGTGGAGAGCGCGGTTCCACCCGCGCCGCCTTTTGAACGGCAGATGGCGCAGATGGAGAAGCTTAGGATTTTGTGGATGGGGAGGGGAAAAGGTGGGTAGGCATTCCTGCCTGCCCTTGAGGAGGATGCCGAACTGATCTTTGTCCCTATCATCATCCGTAGCTCTCTGCACTTCTCAACAAAGGCACATCCCTCTTCTGTCTTTAGAAACCGGACAACCTCTGCGGGCGCTATATGCGTCGCAATCGTAGTCAGTTGAGCCTGTTTGGCCATGTCGACCCAGTTGCCGGTCCGGATATCCTGCGTGAGAACCACGACCCCGCGTGTCACGAAAAAGGGCTTTGCGGAATCTGCCATAGCCTGATCTCCTCTTCGTCCAACAGTGTTATTGAGCCTGCTCCAGTTCTTTCCCGAAATGGAGAAAATATAAACCGTTTTTGTTTGTTTCAAAACGATAGCGGTTGCCATCCGCCGCAACCTTCACACTTTTTCCCCGGACGGACACCTTAATCCGCTCCGCGGCAGCCACGGTACAAGGATTGCCGCAAAGCGATTTCAGTGTGGCGCCGGTGAGCCGGCCGTTCCGCCATCGCATGGCTACCTCGAAACCTCCGCGCGCGCGGAGGCCGCTTACAGAACCGTTCTTCCAGTTTGTCGGCAAGGCCGGCAGCAGGCGGATCACGCCGCGCTGGCTTTGCAACAGCATTTCCGCAATGCCGGCGGCGGCGCCCAGGTTGCCGTCAATTTGGAAATATTTCCCATTCAAATCAAAAAGATTGGCCGTGGTGTTCCGGATCAACAGGTCGTCTAGGGCCGTCTGGGCGCGCCCGCCGTCCCGGAGCCGTGCCCAGAGGTTGACCAGCCATCCCGCGGACCAGCTGCCGAACCCCGCCATGCAGCGGGCATGTTCCTCGATTGTCCGGTGCATCGCGCGTGCCAGTTCCGGCGTTTCTTCAAGGTCGATCTGCTCGCCCGGGTACAGCGCGTAGGCGTGCCGCAGGTGGTGGTTGCCGTCCGACTCCAAATCCTCAACCCATTCCTGGATCGTGCCATCCCGGCCCGCCTGCGGCGGGGCCAGGCGTTCGCGTGCCGCCAGCAGGCGTTTCTGGAATTCCGCATCCACCGACAGCACCTCCGCGGACCGGGCGCAGAACCCGAACAGATCCCAGACCAACTGCTGGCCCATGGCGGTTCCCATGGCGGGATAAAGAACCCTCCCGCGGATCTTAAACCCCTTTTCCGGAACCACGGTCGGGCCGAAAACGAGCCGCTCGAGCCGGTCTTCAGACATGTAGTCCAGGCAGAATTCGGCGGCTTCCTTCATGATTGGATAGGCCCACTGAAGAAAACCGCGATCAAGAGTGAATTCGTAATGCTCCCACAAATGCCGACACAGCCAGGCGCCGGCTTCGGGATACACCCCCCATTGGAGGTTCTGGCCCGGCGATGTGAAGCCCCAGACGTTGGACACCCAGTTTACGCACCAGCCCCGGGCGTTGAAGCTCACGCGGGCTGTGCGGCGACCCGGCCGGCGCAAAGTGTCGACATACTCCAGAAGGGGAATGTGACATTCCGACAGGTTGGCCGTTTCCACAGGCCAATAATTCATCTGGGTGTTGACGTTGAAATGGTAATCGCAGCTCCAGGCTGGATGATAAGACCAATTCCAAAGGCCCTGCAGGTTTGCCGGCAATCCGCCCGGACGCGAGCTCGCAATCAGGAGATACCGTCCATATTGGAAATACAACGCGATCAGGGCATTATCCGCAGGTTCTTTCTTGAACGCCTCCAGGCGCTTGTCCGTGGGCAGTGCGGATCTATCCGAAGAGCCCAGGTCGAGGGAAACGCGGTTGAAAAGCTTCCGGTAATCCGCGACATGGCGGGCCCGGAGTCGCGGATAGGTCCGGGCCGTGGCGGCTGCCAGTTGTTCGCGGCAAAGGGTGGCCGGATTGACTCCGCGAAAATCCGTGTTGGCGGCGACAAGGATGAGGACTTCGTCGGCGCCCTGGATCCAGATCCCCTGGTCCTGCCGCACCAGCCGGCCGCCCTTTGGCCTGACCAGCAAGTGGCACTCGAAACGCATCCCCTTCCCCTGCCAGAGCCGTCCTTTCATCACGATACGGTTGCGGCCGACAAGGCGGGAGACCGCCTCCCGCTCACGGCCCAGCCGGATGACGGCATCCAGTGTCCCGCGCCGATCGGCGGACAGCTTCAAAACGAAGACCTGATCAGGGCGGCTGACAAACGCTTCTTGCTCGAAAGTCACCTTGTCGAAGGAATAGGACGATCGCGCCCGGAAGGACGAGCGGGAAATCGCCGTCGACAGATCCAGTTCGCGGCGATAGTTGGAAGAGGAGCCACGGGGACCGCAGAAAAACAGGCTCAGCTCGCCCAGCGGCTCGTAGGCGCCAAAGGCATTGTAGGAACTGGCGCCGTCGAGCGCGCTGTTTTCTTTGCACTTCAACCAGTGAATGGCCAGATCATGGGCTTCGGCATAACGGCGTTGCAACAGCAGCCTGCGGATTTCGCCGACATGCCTGCCGGCACCGGGACTGTCGGCCGACTGCGGGCCGCCGCGCCATAAGCTGATTTCATTGAGCCGTATGACTTCCTTTTCCACAGAGCCGAAAACCATGGCGCCGAGACGGCCGTTGCCGATCGGTAATGCTTCCGGCCAGTCCCTCGCCGGCCGGTCGTACCATAATTGCATCCCGGCGGTGGTCAGCGCTTCACTATGGACTTTACTCATAGAGCCGCTTCTAGGAATGCCACCTCGTCCCGGGATGCGCTACCGGTGAAGATACTTCGCCTCCCATGCGGCAGGTGACGTGGTAGAGCGCGCCAGGAAACTTTACTCTTGGATGGCTGGCCATATGAACACGATAGCACGAAAGCGAATCGGTGGTAAAGTGTTGTGAAAATGGCCGAAGCGCATGGGGCGCATACATGGGGTGGACGCGGATGCCGTCGGGGTTGTCGGCGCTAGGAACCACACACGGCGGGAGCCCGCCGCGCCGCAGCCCGCGCCCGCGGCGTTCTTCGCGGGCGAAGGCGGGACGCCGCCGCCCCGATTCAGCGCCGCCATGCACCGCGTCTTGCCGAACCGCCGTATGCCGCGCGGCACGTGAGGTGGCGTGGCACCCGTGGATGGCTGAGTAACCGTCAGTCACGGGGTGCCGATTGTGCACCTTGCTCCTGTTGCTTGAATGTCAAAGGTGGACTCTCGGATTCCAAGATAAGAGAGCTCTCGAAGAGGCGCCTTAGTATCATTGCGTCTGATTTCTCCCAAACGAGAAGAACATCTTGTTTTGAGAGGCCCCCTCGGCCTGTGTCCAACACCTCACAAAAGGAACGGCCGTTCGAGGCCGGGGTGACGGCCGACATAAGCCGGATGGTGAGGGAGATCGACGGGATGCGCGGGGATGGGCAGAGGGGGGAAGGGGCGACGTGTCCCATGTCCCCACAGAAACCGAACTGTGTCTGCAAAGCCGATCCACCGCGCTTGCACGGCCCCTACTTCCGGTGGACAGGGACAGTGGACGGCAAGAGAACGACGAAGACAATCAGCGGCAAGACGGCTCGGGAGTGTGAAAGGCGAATCAAATACTACCGCCAGTTGCAACGGGCGGTTGAGAAGTTGGCGCAGGCTGCCATGAAAAGCCCGCCGTGGAACCAGGCGCCCCGGAGGATCGCCAGCAAGAACCAGGCTACTTCACGCAGCCGAAAAGATGTGGGTAATTGAAAGGTTCACCGGACGCTTACACCTCCGCCGCTGGGCGCGCCGCCTTTGCTGGGAGGAACGCAAAATGTCGCAACAACGACAGAAAAGAAGGCCCCGGACCGGCAGCAGCCTCACGAAAAGCGGCCGCTAACGCGAAAACCCGAATCAGACCGGAAAAACGGCCGCAGGCTTGATCCTGCGTATCGGAAACCGCAAGATGACTGCCGAAAGAAAACCGGGCGCGGCGGTTACGGGCAGCGATCGGCAACCGACTTTTTCAGCGCAACCCTATGTCCAAATACGACCCCTTGTTTTTCACTGTCCCAAATCTCCCCATGGATTGGCTGTATCATCGCGATCAGAATGTGTTGTTTTCAGACCACCCAAATCGCTTTGCGTTAACACTCCATTCTAAAGAACGGATCCCC
>CAYRPP010000067.1:0-8172 GCA_964426115.1 uncultured Lentisphaerales bacterium
GGCGCCAGCTCGGGCGCGGAGCGCCTGAAGAAAGTCCGGTCAAGCCGCCGCATGGTTGGAGAGGCCGCGCCACCCACCGCTACTTCAGCACCTTGGTCAGCAGATCCGCGATGCCCTTAGCCTGTCCTTCCTGGATCCCGAGTTGCGAGACCAGAGCGCCGATCAGTTCCTTCATGGACGTGTCCTTTCCAAACTACAGGCGTAAGCGCCTGTCACGGCATCGAGCATAGCATGTCGGTCACGGATTGCCACCATATTCGCCGGCCGAATCGTATTGAGAATCATGCTATTTTATTCTATAATAATTACTGCTCACGTCACTACCATTTCCTCCATGACTTAACACGGGAGCAGAGAAATGCCGTCCGACAAGCTGGCAATCAACGGTGGACAACCAGCCATCACTCCGGCCGCGAAGCGTGCCCTCAAGCCGTGGCCCCTGCCCGACGCGCGGACGGCGGAGCGCCTGAAGCAGGTCTACCTGAGCGGTCGCTGGTCGTTCAACGGCGCCTGCGAACAGGAGTTCAGCCGCAAGTTCGCCGCGTTCTGCGGCGCGCGGCACGGCATCTTCATGGTCAACGGCACCGTCACCCTGGAGAGCGCGCTGCACGCCCTGGGCGTCAAGGCCGGCGACGAGGTGATCGTGCCCGGAAACACCTGGATCGCCACGGGCATGGCGCCGGTCTACCTGGGCGCACGCCCCGTGATTGTCGATGTCGAGCCCGGCACGCTCTGCCTCGATCCGGAACAGGCGCGCCGCGCGATCACGCGCAGGACCAAGGCCATCATCCCCGTGCACCTGTTCGGCTCGATGGCCGACATGGACCGCTTCATGGCCCTCTCGCGGGAGACCGGCATTCCCATCATCGAGGACTGCGCGCACGCGCAGGGCGGCTTCTGGAAGGGCCGGGGCCTCGGCTCCATCGGCCGCATCGGCTCGTTCAGTTTCCAGCAGTCCAAGACGCTCTCCTCCGGCGAGGGCGGCATCTGCTTGACGAGCGACGACGACCTGGCCGACCGGCTCTTCCGCATCAAGCACATCGGCTACGGCACGGGACAGAAGCAGGGACAGGCGGCCAGCGGCCCTGCGACCGGCCTCATCTGCCACAACTACCGCGGACTCGAGTTCAACGCCGTGATCCTGACCGAGGCGCTCAAGCGTCTGAAGGCGCAGACGGCGCGGCGCGACGCCAACGCCCGCTACCTGGCCGAACTACTCCGCGACGTGCCCGGCATCGCCCTGCAGGCACGCGGACGCCGGGCGGATATCCAAGGCTACTACATGCTCGCCATGCTGGTCGACCCGCAGGCGCTCAAGCCGGGCTGCACGCTCCAGGAGATCCGGGCGGCGCTGGGGGCGGAGGGCCTGCCCTGCGGCGGCGGCTACGGGCCCATCTACCGTCACCTGCTCTGGAACCTGCCCGCCAGCGCCTACCGCATCCACAGCCGCGCGGTGGTCGAGGAGACCAGCAGCCGCCTGCTGACCCTGTCCCACTCCTGGCTGCTGACCGGCCGGCCGATGATGAAGGCCATGGCCAACGCCCTCCGCAAGGTGATGACGGCCTTTGCCCGGTGAACCTGGAGCGTTGAGGCGCGTATGCAGGCTGGTTTTTGTGAAGTCGATATCACACCGCGGGTCGGCGGGGGACTCGCCGGTTTCGGCCCCTATTTGAACCGGATGTCGATCGCCGTGCGGGATCCGCTCAAGGCCCGCGCGGCGGCCCTGGCGCTCGGGAACCGCCGGGTGGTTGTGGTCAGCTGCGACCTGATCGGCCTGAACCGGCACCTCGTCGAGGCCGTCAAGCGCGAGGTCGGCCGCCGCGCTAACCTTGGCGAAGACCAGATCCTCGTACACTGCACCCACACGCACAGCGGTCCCTGCACCGCCGAGTATTCCGGCTGGGGCGACCGGGACGAGCCCTACCTGGCGATCCTGCCCGGACGCATCGCCCGCGCCTGCGTGGGCGCCCTCGATCGACTGCACGAAGTCGTGATGTCCCATGCGGTGCAGCCGTGCGAGGGCATCGGCCTCAACCGCGAGCAGGACCGCGACGCCCCGCCGCTCGAGGAGTGCCTGCGCGACGACTGGCGCCCCGCCAAGCCGGAACTGACCGACACGCGCTGCCAGGTTCTGGCCTTCCGCGACGCCGCCAACGACCGCCTCGACGGTTTCATGGCCTACTTCGGCTGCCATCCCGTCGTCTGCTGCTCGACGACGCGCTACATCCATGGCGACTTCGTCGGCGTCGCGATGAACCTCCTCGAGCGCGAGAATCCCGGCGCGGTCGGACTCTTCCTCCAGGGCGCGCAGGGCGACGTCAACAGTTGCGTCGTGCACAAGCCCGAGCCCGAGGCGCTGCTGGCGCTAGACGTCGTCGCGGCGCGCTTCGCCAATGCCGTGCGGGCGGGGCTGCGCGCGGCGGTCCCGGCGCCGGTGGAGACCCTGCGGTATGCCAGCCGCCAGCAGCCCTTCACCTCCCGCCTGCTATCCCGCGAGCGTCTCCGGGAGTGGATCGCCGAGCAGGAGGCGATTGTCGGCGCGGACAACGCCTCCGACGGCGACCGCGCCGTGCGCATGGGCACCCTGATCATCGCCACGCTGCGCGCCCTGGAGGCGCGGCTGGACCGGGGCGAGGATTTGAGCGTGCAGACCGGGGAGATCCAGGGCATCCGCCTGGGCCCCGTCACGCTGCTCGGCGCGCCGTTCGAGATCATGCAGGCGATCAAGAACGACGTCGTGGCCGGCGCGCGCGCGCCGGTGCCGCTGGTGATGGGCCTGACGAACGGCTCGATGGGCTACGCGCCCGACCGCGCGGCCGCGGCCCGCGGCGGCTATGCCGCCGACATCGTGCCGGTCATCTGCGGGCGCATGCCCTACCTCCAGATCCACGAGGAACTGGCCGCGGCCCTGCTGGCCGTCGACGCGCAGTTGAATGCATGAAGATTGACATCCTTTCATCTACTCCTTACGATTAACGCGTTTGGGACATTTCCCGGACAGGAAGCTGCCAATGAATAACTACTGCATGAGATGGCTGTGCCGGATCGCCCCTCTAGTGATCGCAGGATCTCTGGCCGCGGCTCCGTTCCAACCCCTGTTCCGCGTCGTCTCCCCGAAGGGGCCATGCCACGCTCTCGTCCCCGGCACCGACGGCTACGTCCCCGTCCAGAAGGGCAAGGCCTATCCCTTCGGCACCGCCATCCGCTGCGGCGAGAACGGCGGCGCCGTGCTGGTGCTCTCCGAATCTGACGCCATCCAGTTGGATGCCGGCACGACGGTCGAGCTGGCCGAGGATCCCGGCAACCGTTCGCGCAAGATCCTGCGGCTGCGCGCCGGCCGGCTCGGCACGCGTCTCTCCAGCGGCAATCAGCCGGAGGCCCTGACCATCGAGACGCCGGTCGCCGCCTGCCTTAACATGGTCGGCACGATTAAGCTCGACCTGGCCGCCACGGCGGCCGGTTCCACACTCTCCGTCCAGGCCGACTCCAGCAGCACAGTCAAGGTCGTCGGCCCCCAGTTCATCGTTCCCGAACTCAAGAACGGGATGGGCGCGCGGATCGTGACGGCTGGCGACAACTCTCTGACGCGCATCGAGAACCTTCTGGGCGACTACATGGTCATGATCAACAAGGGCACCGACGAGGATGCCCCCGAGATGGTAGACGGAGCCGCCAACCAGGATCTGCTGCCGATCGCCACCAGCACGCGCATGGCCGTCAAGATCTGGCGCAGCCGCGCGCCGGTCGGCGGACGGCTGATCGTCTCGGCCCTGGCCTCCGACGCCAACGGCAAGGTCACGGAGACCTACGCCTTCGCCGTCGGCCAGCCCAACATCGCCTCGCGCGCGGTCTTCGAGGATGCCGAGCTTGCGGCCGCCACCAACGCGGCCGCACCGACGGCGGCCGCCGGCGCGGGGGACGCGCCGCAGGCGGAAAAGCCCTCCGGCACGCCGCCGGCAACCGGCACGGTCGAGGACCTCTTCTGATCCACCAGTAAAAGCCCCCGCGCCCCGGACCACACCGCGCCAGGCGCCCATCCAACTTCATACCCCGAGGTATCCGTCGTGT
Source organism: uncultured Lentisphaerales bacterium (assembly GCA_964426115.1). Taxonomy (GTDB): domain Bacteria; phylum Verrucomicrobiota; class Kiritimatiellia; order RFP12; family JAAYLN01; genus JAAYLN01. The sequence continues at coordinate 4,069 of CAYRPP010000067.1, forward strand.
TCATCTACCATTTCAACCGGCTGATTCACAACCGCGTGCTCTGGATCGTCTTCGCCGTCATCGTGGCGTTCGCCTTCCTCTCGGTCGACTCGTGCACGTCCGGCCTGTCGAGACGCCAACGCGCCGCCGGTACGCTCGGCGGCAAGCGCGTCGACGCCGCGCGCTTCGCCTTCACAGCGCGCTTTGTCGGTGGCGGCCGCAACCGCCCGACGGACATGCCCCCCGCCATGGTGGAGACCCAGACCTGGCGCCACCTGGCCGCCCTGCAGACCGCCGCAACCCTCGGCCTCTCCAGCGCCCCGGAGGAGATCCGACAGGCCATCCGCGAGGTGCCCGCCTTCTCCAACGGCGGCCAGTTCGACGCCCGCGTCTACCGCGAGCGGGTCGCCCAGGCGCTCGGCGTCTCGCCCGCGACCTACGAGCAACTGATGGCCGAGCAGATCATCCTTGGCAAGCTCGGCCAGTCTGTCGGCGCCGCCGCCATGGTCGCCCCCATGGAACTGGAGGACGAGGTCGCCGCCTGGACCGACCGGTTCACCGTCCAGTGCGCGACGCTCAGCAACCGCTTCGCCGACGCCGCCATGGAGATCGGCGCCGAGGCCCTGCGGGCCTTCTACGACGAGAACCGCGCCACCTTCGCCCTGCCCGACCGCGTCGGCGTACACTACGCCTCCATGCCCGTAACCAACTTCAGCGCGGGCATCGTCCTCCACGAGGAGGACATCGCCGACTACTACGAGGGCAACCTCTCGCGCTACACCCGGCCCTCCACCAACGACACGACGGAGACGCTGCCGCTGGAGGCCGTGCGCGGCGAGATCGTGGCCGAGCTGACGCTCGAGGAGGCGCGCTTCGCCGCATCGACCAACGTCGCCGCCTTCATGGCATCGCTGGCCATGGAGGACTTCAAGCAGTTCGCCTGGCGCTCCCAGGCGCGCCGGATGGAGGTGGCCAGCACGCCGCTCTTCGCCGAGGACGGCTTCGTGCCCGGCATCGAGCCCGACGCCCAGGAGGAGTTCCGCAATGCGGCCTTCGATCTAGATCTCCTGCGCCTCGACTCGCGCTACGCGGTGGTCTCCGGCAAGGAGAAGGTCTACCTGCTCATGGCCTGGACCAACAGCCCCGCCTACACGCCGGCCTTCGAGGACGTCGTCAACCGGGCGCGTCCCCTGGCCCTCGCCCAAGCGCGGGACAAGGCCTTCAAGAGCCTCGGCGATGAAACCCGCGCCCGTTTGAAGGAGGCCCTGGCGCAGGGTCAGACCTTCGAGGCCGCCGCCGCCGCGCAGGCGCTCAACGTCAGCACCGGCTACACCTTCGCAGTCCAGTCGGCAGGCCGGGCCGACTTCCCGAACGCCCAGGCGGTGATCCCCGTGGCCATGCGCCTGCGCAAGGGCGACCTCTCCGAGCCGATTCCCGTCTTCCGCGGCGCCCTGCTGGCCTTCATCGCCGACCGCCAGCCTGGCGATCCGCTGGCTGTTGAGATGGTTCGGCCCCAGGTTCGCGAGGCGCTGGCACGCCGCCGCCGGACAGTGATCTTCGAGGACTGGATGCAGTGGAATCTCGATGATCTCGGCTTCGCCTCCGCAGAGGCGCCGGCCACACCGGCCCTGACTGACGGAACGGACGAAACGGACGGGGAGTAGAACCGCGGAACCCGGCGTCAGTCGACGGCACTCGATTGCAGCCGATAGCAATCGAATGTATTCGAATTTCCCTGCTCCCTGACGCAGCCCGCGCCAAGGCGCGGTTTCTACCACTCGGCCTCGACCATCCCCGATGCGTTGGTCGCGCCCGTGCCGAGCAGAAGTGCCCGGCGCCACGCCAGCCGGAGACTCTTTTCAGTCTCCGCCTCCTCATCCAGCAGCGCGGCCACCCGCCCGTCCGGCCCCAGCAGCACCTGGAAGCGCACGCGCCCCACACTGCCGGTGACGCTTGACGGCGACGAAAACCGGAAGCCGGCCGCGCGCAAAGCCGGCGACATACGGACGATCCGCGCGCGGGGCGCCGGGACGGCGGGCAGCGGATCGGGCGGCGCCCCCGCCACGAGCGGCAGCGGCGGTGCTATGCGCCAAGCGCGCGGCGAAGGCGGCGCGGGCGCGACGACCGCCAGTTCGGCGTAGGCCGGAGGAGGAGGCGGCGGCGGCGGGGGCGCCGCCGGCAACAGGGAGAAGGCCGGTTCCGTACCCACCCCGTCCGGTCTCTGATGCGCCAGCCCGTCGGGACGGTGTAGAAGAGGATTGCCGGAGAGCTCGGCGACGACGTAGGCCGCCCCGGGCTCCGGCAGACGCGGCGGCACGCGCGTCCGGTAGATGCCGGCCGGCCAGCAGAGCCACAGGCCCGCCATCAGCAGGAGAACCACGGCCACGGCCCACTCGCCCAGCCGTTCCCGGCGCAGCCGGTAGCCCTGTGGCGCCGGTTGCGGCCCGGCATGGTAGCGCGACCGGCCTGCTGTCCGCCGCGTCTTCATTCGGGTTTCAGGGCCGCGTTGACCCGCTGGATGCCGGCCGACCGTGCCAGATTGACCAGCGCCATGACATCCCCGTGCGGCACGCGCCGGTCGGCCAGAAGCAGCAGTTGGCGCCCGTCCGGACGCGCCGCCGCGCGCGCCAGCTCGTCGCGCAGTTGCGCGCCTTGCTCCGGCACGCCGATCTGGTAGCGCACGTCGTCGAAGAAGACCAGCGTCTCCTCGCCCTGCGGCCGCTGCGCCCGGAGCATCACCAGCGTCAGGCCCCGTTGGAGTCCCTCGCGGAAGCTTGCGCGGGGCAGCTCGAACACCACGCCGGGATGCAGGGTCAGCCGGCCCGAAAGCGCGAGGAAGAGCGCCAGCACGACCGCGAAATTGATCCACGGTACGGCCTGCAGGAAGCCGTTGGCCAGGCGGCTGCGCGTCCGGAAGCGCGCCCGCAGACCTCCAGTGTTCCAGGAACCCCGTTCGCTAGTCCGCCTGGGCATGGCCTCACCCGCCTTGCGTGCTCTCCGGGAGCCCGGCGCGGTTGGCCTGGCGCCCCATGAAGGAGACGATTTCGCCGCTGGCCTGCTCCATATCGAGCACGATGCGGTCGATGCGGATCGCCAGCAGGTTGAACATCGCGTGGGCGGGCACCGCCACCATCAGGCCCGCGATGGAGGCGATCAGGGCGCGCACCAGCCCTCCCGTCACGTCGACCGACTGCACGAGCGGCGCCTGTCCGCGCAGCACCAGAACCGTCTCGAGCACCCCCAGCAGGCTGCCCAGCAGGCCCAGCAATGGCGCGACCTGGACGATCGTCGCCAGCACCCCGAGGCGCCGCTCCATGCGCGAGATTTCCGCATGCCCGGCGTTGTCGAGAACGTTCCGCAGCACCTCGCGCGGCTCGTCGCGGTGCGTGATCGCCATGCGCATCAGGTGGGCCACCGGCCCCGGCGCCTCGTCGCAAAGCGCCAAAGCCTCGCGTACATTACCCTTGGCGAGGATGTTGAATACCCCCTCCAGGAAGTCCGCATAGTGGATGCGCGCCCGCCTGAGGTGCATCAGGCGCTCAAGAAAGACGGCCACGGAGGTCAGGCCGGTGAACACGATCACCCAGAATACCGGTCCGCCCTCGCGCCACAGGTCAAGATTCGTCATGGCTGTCGCTCCTCGCCCCCCCCGTCCCGCCGGACCGGCTGCCATCGCCACCGCGCGTCGCTTTGGATGCGCTCCACGATCGCCTGCGCCTCGGCGGCGCCTGGCACCCCGCTGCCGATGAGCCGCTGCAGCACTCGCACGGCGGCCTCGGGTCGTCCCTGCGCCTCCATCATGGCCGCGGCCTGCATCGCCGCGCGCGCGAACCACGCCTGCGCCTCGCCGCCCAGCTCGGCGCCCGCGCCGCGTTCGCGCAGGAAACGCAGCACGACCTGGTCGTAGTAGTGGTCGATGGCCTCGTCGGCCTGGCCCATCTTCTCCAGGCAGCGCCCGCGCTTGAAGGCCGCCTGCAGCCGCGTCGCCGCATCGGCGTCCGGACGCGCCAGTGCCACGTCGTAGGCCTGGAAGGCCTCGTTGTAGCGGTTTGTGGCGCTGGAGCCGAGGGCCAGCAGGCTGTCGCCCTTGCGCAGCCAGGCCGGTGTGACCCAGACGCTCTCGGG
>CAYRPP010000068.1:0-8148 GCA_964426115.1 uncultured Lentisphaerales bacterium
GCGCGAGGGCCGCGCGGCTGAACTCGCAGCCGCAGAAGTCCTGGCGGTAGAGGTTTAGCTGGCGCGCGAGTTCCACGCTGCGCTGGAAACCGTTATGCAGCTTGAAGTTGACCGGCAGGAAGCGCACGGGGTCGGCGGCCGCGCCGAGCTCGAAAAGGGTGGGGGTGTGCTTGTGCGGGCTGACGGTCAGCGAGGTTGTGAAGCGGTCGAACCCGAGCGTGGCGGTCCGCGTGGCGGTACGGTTGAGGCTGAAGGCGAAGCAGGGGCGGCAGCGGGCGCCGCCCTCGCGCGCGGACTCGAACCCGCGGACGGCCGCCAGCCAGTCGTCGTGGCGCGTCGTCTCGTCGACCAGCAGCGGCACCGATAAGGCTTCGGAGAGCCGGACGACGGCTTCCAGGCGTCGCGCGTACTCGTCGCCATCGCCGATATTGGCGTTGGAGAAGAAGAGCGTGACCGCGAGGTCATCGGCGCGGAGCCGCTCGATGCAGACCGAGGCGCAGGGCGCGCAGCAGGTATGGAGGAGAACCGTTGGCATGTTTTTCAGATCAAATGATGGGGCATGGGGTCCAATTTGTCAATTTGCGATTACACATTGACATCAGCCGTATCGTCCTGATATATATCAAGCACATGAAGGCAAGCTGCCCGACGGGATGCGCTGCCATCTTGAAGCGCCGCTTTACACTTGGAGCCGGTATTGTGTGGGTCGGCGCCTTCATGCTGGTCTGGATGCTGGGATGGTTGGCGCATGCCGGCTTCAGCGCCTTCACGTGGAACAAGTTCACACTGTTCGATTACGGCGTCTACACGAACATGATCTGGAACAGCGGGCACGGGCGCCCCTTCGCGTGCCTGGCAGACCGCTCCTATCTGGCCACGCACCTGTCATTCACCCTGGCGCTGCTGGGCCCCTTTTTCCGGTTGTGGGATCATCCTTTTCTTCTCTGGACGCTGCAATGGGGCTTTCTGGCAGGCGGCTCGGCGCTGCTCATGCGCACCGCCAGCCGGCTCGGGGTGGCCGCGCCGCTGACGATGGCCATCGCAGTCTTCTTTGCCGGTTACCATTTCACACAGCAGACGCTCCTGAGCGAGTTTCACGGGGTCAGCCTGCTCCTGCTGCTGGTGCCCTGGCTCTACCACAGCCTCGTGTTCGGCCGCCGCATGGTCTGGCTGCCATGGCTGCTGATCCTGGGACTGCGCGAGGATGCGGCCATGGTGATTTTGCCGTTGCTGCTCTACTTCGCGATCCGCGACCGTTGGCGTGCCGGCTACGTCTATGCCATCCTCTCCCTCGCCTACATGGTTCTAGCCATGACCACGCTATATCCCCTGCTGACCGGCCTGAGCCTGATCGGACGGCGCCATGCCGACCTTGGTTCACATCCGCTGGCGCATTTCTTCAGCGCGGCCACAATGCGTGCGCGGCTGAAGGCGCTCTTCTGGGTGGCGCTGCCCGCGCTGCCGTTCGTGCGCCCAAAACGCTGGTTGCCGATACTGTTGTTTCCCGCGTTGGCCCTGATCCAGGCCATGGGCGGGGCCAGTGTGCGTCAGCATTCGCTTACGCTCCATTACGCGACGCCGGCCATGGTTTGTCTCGCCGTGGCCCTGGTCGAGTCAGTTGCGCGGGAGCATAAATCCCGGACCCCGGAATCCGCGGCCGTATGGCGTCATCCGATGTTGGCTGCCATTTTCCTGCTGCTCGTCACCGGCGTCTCCTACCGGCTGCACGGTTTCCTGCCGCTGGGCCTGCGCCGCGAGCGCGGCTACCGTAGTATCCATGGCGCCGGACTGCTTACCCTTCAGGCCGCGCGTCGCATTCCCCGAGATGGTCTGCTGCTTTGTTCGGACCGGCTGGCCGGATACTGCGCCAACCGCGGACGGCTGATCGATTGGCGCCACTTTGTTCGGGGGACATACCGTCCCGATCTGGTCTTCACGGAACTCAAGCATTTGGATCACAAGCTCACGGGATTCCGTTCCTGGCTGGAGGATGGAAGTTTCGGTCTGCTCTTCTTCGATGGCGCGAACATCATCATGAAGCGCGGGGCCGATCCGGCGCCTAACCATGTGGTACTGGATGCCGGGCGCCGCCACGCATGCGGCGCACCCTTCGCGAGGTCGGGCAGAGATCTGGATTATGTCCACTTTGCAACGATGCACTGGCCCGGAGGCGGCCAAGGCGTCGGCCATGTCATCACCGGTGCCGGTCCCTTGGTGTTGGAGGCGGGCGACTACGACGCCATGTTTCTCTTCGCGGCGCGCATGCCCAGTGGGGATGCGGCGCATGGATGGGGAAAGCTGCAGATCCGCCCTGGGAGCCTCCAGGGGACGCTGGCGGAGGCGGAGATCGAGCCGGTCGGCGGCGGCCCGCACGTCCTGCGCGCGCAGCGCGTCGCATTCGCGCTCGATGCCCCCGCGCAGGTGCAGGCCGTGGTTCTCGGCCAGCGGGCCGAGCTGTGGCTGCTGCGGGCCGACTTCGTGCGGCGCGGGGAACCTTGGGAATTCTAGCGACCATGCAACGGCGCATCATTCTAGTCCTGCTCGCCATGCTCCTGGCGGTCGCCGGCTTGCGCTGCCGCGAGCTGACGCCGCGCGGCCTCGCCGCCGGCGACGAGGCCCTCGCCGCCCTGCGCGCGCTCGGTCTGATGGAGCAGGGACGCTGGTGGACGCCATACTGGAACGGGGCACCGGACCTCCACAAGCCACCGCTCTACTACGGAATGGTCGCGGCCGGCTACCGCCTCTTCGGCGTAGGTACCTTCGCCCTCCGTCTGCCCGCGATGGCCGCCTATCTGGTGCTGCTCGTCCTGGCCTTTGCGCTGGGCCGGCGCCTCTTCGGCCTGTGGACCGGCATGGCCGCCACCGTCCTGACCGCGTTGCACCCGACCCTCGCCGCCCAGGCCTGCGTGGGTATGATGGACACGACCATGATGGCCTTCTCGCTGGGAGCGGTATGCCTGCTGCTCCAGGCGGACGAAGAGCCGCGCGCGCTGGCGGGGTGGGGGATCTGCTGCGGACTCGCAATGCTGGCCAAGGGCGAGGCCGCTTCACCCATCCTTGGCGCCTCGTTGCTATACGTAGCGGCCTTCCGGCGGCGCTTCCTGCGCCGTCCGGTGTTCTACGGCGGCCTGCTTCTGGCGCTGCTTTTGCCAGGAATCTGGTTCGGCAGCCAATTCGTCATGCACCGTGATCTTTTCCTCAAGCCGCACTATGCCGACATCAAGGACTACCGTTTCCGGCACTCCTGGCGCGATACGGCACTACTGTTCAAATCTCTGCGTTGTCTCTGGGCCTCGTGGGGCGGAGTGGCGCCGCTGGTCTTCGCCGCGCCGCTGCTAGCTGGCGCCGAAGCCTGGTGGCGCAGCAGGAAGGAACGCGTGCCGCCGCTGGCGGAGGCGGATGCCGCGCCGGATCAAGGCGGCTCGACCGCCAAGCGCCAGACGTTCCTGCTGGCCTTGGCCGGGCTTGTGCCCCTGGTGCTCGTCTCGCTCGTGCGGCAGCAGATGCCATGGTACATGCTGCCGGCGGTAACGCCACTCGCGGTCTTCACGGCGGCAGTCGCCTGCCGCGCGGCACGGCCGGACTCTCCGTCTGCCCTGCGCGTGGCGATATGCCTGCTGCTGGCCGCCGGCACCCGTCTTCCGGGCGTCTACAACGTCCCGCCGGCGATTCCCCGTCTGGTGTGCGCCGCAGCCGCCGCAGGCATCGTTCTGACGCTGCCGCGAAACCGGCATATCCGTCGCGCCGCGGGCATTGTAACGCTCCTTGGCCTGTCGCTGGCACTTGGCGGAGGCCTCTCCATCGCCAACCCGCGGGTCAACCTCTTCGGATTCCGGAGTTCGGAGAAGATGCAGCAGATGGCGGATTACATGCCGCCAATTAGTGCGGTGCCAGGCCCGTTCGTGGCCAATTTCCGGCATTATCCGCTCAACGCGCTGATGTTCTACGCACGCCGCGACAGCCGCCAGCTGCGTCCCTTCTCGAAAACGCCCATGCCTCCCGGCCAGACCGTCGCCGGCGTGCTCGTCGGCGGCGGCTGCCGCGAGTTCCTGCAGGGCGTTGACGTGCAGTCGCTGACCAATTTCGCCGGCTACGAGATCATCCTCATCCGCAACCCGCGGCCGGAAGCGGCCGTCCCGGCAAGCCCGAACCCTGAATCCTGCAGGCCTGAAACCTGACCCCTGCCCCCTGAAACCTAGGTCTGGCGCGCGCGGTACGACTCGACCTCCCAGTGCTCGAGGAAATCGCGGGCCGCATCGGTTAGGTACTGCACGCCGCCGAAGGCGCGGGCGAGTTGGCGGATGCGCGCGGCATCGGCGGCGAATTCGGCGGCGCGCTCGGCCGCCGCGGTGTTCGGTCCGCAGGCCAGCAAACCCTCCGGCAGGGAGATGATGCGCGGCGGGTACCCGCGCCGCGCGGCGAAGGCGCGCAGCGCCTCCGCCGCTACCACGCCCTCGTAGACGTAGGACTTGGCGTACACCAGATGATCCGGAGAGACGGGGCCGGCGGCGCATGCGAGCGGCGCGCGCGCCACGATGGCCGCGGCCTCCGAACCGAGGGCCGCCTGCAGCACCGGCAGCGCGGCCTCGCGGAAGGCGGGCGGCGGCGCCTCCGCCGGCGCGGGCGTGGAGGGATCCACGCCCGCCTGGCAGTAGGCCTCCTCCAGACGGTCCATCAGGTGCGCATAGGTCGCGCGGATCTCGTCGGAAGTCTCCCCGGCGACGAAGACGCCGTGATTCTGCAGCCATACCAAGTGCGGCTCGCGTCCGTCATGCGCGGCGCGATAGGCCGCCAGCGCCTCGCGGACGCGCAGGCTCAGCGTGTAGCCGGGGTCGGTGTAGTCCAGCCAGAGCGCCTCGGGGAACAACTGCCGCGCCGCCTCGCGCCCGCCGAGCGCGCAGGCCAGGCCGTTGGCGAGGGTGGGGTGGGTGTGGACGACGAAGCGCGCCTCGAAGCACTCGTGCACCGGCGCCTCGACCGAGGCGCGCCCGGGCGTGCCGGGCCTGACGGCCGCGGCCATGACTGACTTCACCAGCGCCTCGCGCTCCGCGGCGCCGGCAGGGGCCGCCAGCGTGAAGAGCGCGGCCAGCCTGCCGCGGTCCATGGCGATGAAGCGCTCCGGCGACAAGCCGCGCAGCGTGGTGCCCGAGGGCTTGATCCAGAGCGTCTCGCGGTCCTTGCAGGAGGTGTTGCCGCCGCCGCCCATGACGTATTGGGCAACGCCGAATTCGTGCGAGAGGCCGGTTATGATTTCGAGATCGGTTCCCATGCTGTCTCCAAAGGGCTAGATTACGAGCGGTACGTTGTGCCAGCGGCGCAGCCAGCGCTCCATCTGTCCGCTCTCGCCTCCCTTCATGCGCACCAGGGAGCGCCAATGCATGCGGTTCTGCGAAACCTCGTGGAAAACGACGACGGTTTCCATCCTTCCCCTGGACAGGCGCTCGTCGAGCCGTTGGCGCAGTTCCTCCGGCGGTGTCGGCCGCGGCAGGCTGCCGCCGATGAACCAGAGATCGGGGGCGACGCGCGCCGCCAGCCAGGGCGGGGGCGTGCCACCGGCATCGGCCCGTGCGCCGCGCTGTAGGTCGAAGACGCACTCGTCAAGGCGGATGGCGTCGCTGAACTGCTGGGCGGGCGTGGCCGGCGAGAAGACCGGCAGGCGGTCGGCACGCGGCGCCAGCGTGTCGCGCTCGATGGCGCCCAGCGCCCGCGGCGCGTCAAGTCCGAGCAGCGCGCAGAGGTGCGAAAAGAGCGTGCGGCAGTCGTCGCAGTCGAGCAGAACCGCGTCATCGTCCGCCAGCAGTCGCTCGGAGAGCGTAGCCCAGCGGCCGGGGCGCACGAGGATGCGGCGCGCCCCCGGAAGCTGCCAAAGACGGTGGTCGAATTCGATGGGCGGCTCGGGCTCGAGACGTGGCTGGCAGTCGAAGAGCCAGAGGGTGCCGCGGTGGACGGCGACGACATCGAAGATCTGCTCGCAGGGGCGTTTTGCGGGCAGTCGCACGGGCAGGTGGACACGCGTGTTGCCCACGCCCAGCAGGGCCAGGGTGGCGCCGATGAAGTCGTCGAAGCCCCAGTCCGCCGTGGGCGCCGGCCGGCGCAGTCCCTCCTCGAACATGCGGCGCCACTCCCAGTTGGCCTCGCGTCCCGCGCCGGCGATGGCGGCGAGCTGCTCGCAGGAGAGGGACTCGGGGGCGCGGCTGAGGCGCCACTGCACCTCGGCCTCGGCGCCGGGGTAGATGGCCGGCAGCAGGAAGGGCAGCTCGACGGCGTCGGCCTGGCGCGGATGGGGCGCGTCGTCCGGCGCTTCCGGACTGAGCCTTCCGCCGGAGGCGGCCACGAGGCGCTGCCAGCTTCCGGCGGGCTGGCGCCGCAAGACTATCCATCCGGGCGACTCCTCGGCGGCGCGCGAAACGGCGGCCAGCATCGAGGGCTGCGCGCCGGTGCAGTCGAGTATCCAGCGCGTCAGTTTCGGCCGGAAAAGGCGCCAGTCGCGCAGGCGCTCGATCACCTTGGCGGCAAGCCCGGTGCCGGGCTCGCCGGGCAGCACGACCTTGAGCGCGGGCCACTGGCGGCTGCAGAGTCGGCGCAGGCGCTCGGCATCCGCGGCGGTCTCGGGCGTGTGGTAGATGAAGAGCGTGTCGATGCCTCCCGCCGCCAGGCACCAAGCCAGGCTTTGCAGGCTGCTCCAGAGGTCGGGGGCGGCGAAAACAACGAGTGCGGTATCCGCCTCGCCGGGCCGGTTCGGAAGGGTGGGGGTGGTGTTCGGGCTCATCGTCCAGTTCCAACGGCACAGGGCAACGCTTGACGGGGAGACTTTAGCGCGTCGGTGCATGGAAGTCAAAGCCAACCTTGCCACACATGGTCTTATGTGCAAAGCTATGCGACATGAAGCCTATCCGATCGGCACCCGTAATCGTCGTCCGTTGGACGTTGCTGGCCAGCCTGCTCCTCGCGGGCATGGGGTGTGTCGCCATGCGGCAGGAGCGGCCGCAGGCAACGCCTGCCCCGGCGGGCGGCGCGGACATCCTGGAGCGGCGCTTCGACTGGTCGAAGGCCACGGCCGTGCATCCCTCCATCATGCGTACCTCCTTCGCCGCGGAGCAGCCGCGCCTGATGAAGGGCAGTTGCGTGCGGGTCGACCTCGCGGACAAGCGCCTGCGGTTCCATATTCCCGGACGCCCCGAAAACTGGGGCGAGCCGATGCCCGAATGTCCCGACAAGCCTTTCCGCATCCGTACGCGGCGCCAGAGCGTGCGAAGTTATATGCTGGATGCGCGGCGGCCCGCGTCCGAGGGAGGTCTGGGACTGAACATGATCGTCGGCGTCAACACCACACCGTGGAGCCCATGGGAGGCGCCTTGGAATCACAAGTACGCCGACGAGACCGGGCTGATCGTCAAAGATGGCGGGATAATCGCCCCCGCCATCGGCTATCCCAGTTTCGTGGTCTACATGGATGGCCGCGTCGAGTTCCGTAATTTCGGCCGGGACGAACCCGTGACCAACATCCAGACGGCGGTCTCGGGCTTCGGCATCGTGATGACCAACGGGATCATCCTGGCCAAGAACGATCCCGCCAGCCTGGCACCGCGTACTGGCTTCGGCCTCTCGCGCGACAGGCGCTACCTCTACCTCTTCGTCGTCGACGGGCGCCAGCCGGACTACAGCATGGGTGCCAACACCTACGAGGTGGCCGCATGGCTGCGCCACTTCGGCGCCGACGACGGCATGAACATGGACGGCGGCGGCTCGACGACGCTCTTCTGCTGGGATCCGGAGCCCGATCCGCTGAACACCGATCTCAAGTCGCTCGCGACGCCCAACCTGCACAAGCTCAACCGCCAGCTCGGCAATGCCGAGCGCGCCGTCGCCTGTCCGATGGGCATCTACGTTGAGGACTGAGCTGAGAAATCAGTATCGGATTCATCGGGCAGATCGACCGCCACAGCCACCGCTATCGCGGCTACCGGGAGGCGCTGCGGGGCCAGCGGCTGACCAGCCGGGCGGCCTGGATCCGGAAAGTCGGTGCTTTTTCGGTGCATTTTCGGCATTTCGTTTGCTGTTGACTTGGCAAGGCGACTGTGGCATATTGGCTCCCGTTTTCCGCACCCGTGGTGGAATTGGCAGACACGTAAGATTCAGGTTCTTATG
>CAYRPP010000069.1:0-8127 GCA_964426115.1 uncultured Lentisphaerales bacterium
TGCTCGCGGTTGGCGTAGCAGCCGCAGGCGCTGTCCACCAGTCCGTTGGGCAGGACCGTGAAACGGCATGTCATCGTGCCGTTCGGACGGATCACCTGTCCGGTCACCTGATTCCCTTCGCAATCGGCCCGCAGAACCTCGCCGCGCTTGGCGCGCGCCTCGCCGTCGTCGTAGACGGCCTGGCCGCACCAGCCTACGATCTGCTTCTGCGTCAGGACCAGCTTGTCCGCCATGCCGCGCCTGCCTGCCTAGCGGCGGCCACGCTCCGCGAGCATGGCGTTGATGGCGGCGGCAGCGCGCCGGCCCTCGCCCATGGCCAGGATCACGGTCGCCGCGCCGAGCACGATGTCGCCGCCCGCGAAGACGCGGTCGAGCGAGGTGCGGCCGTGCTCGTCGACGACGATGTGGCCGCGGCGGTCGGTCGCGAGCCCCGTGGTCGTCTGCCGGATCAGCGGGTTCGACTCGTTGCCTATGGCGACGATGACCGTGTCGACGTCGAGGGTGAATTCGCTGCCCGGGATCTCGACCGGGCTGCGCCGGCCCGAGGCGTCGGGCGCGCCCAGCTCATAGCGCAGGCACTCCAGCGCGCGGACGTGCCCCGTCTCGTCGCCCAGGATGCGCCGGGCGTTCTGGAGCATCTCGAAGACCACGCCCTCTTCGCGGGCATGGGCGACCTCCTCGACGCGGGCGGGCATCTCCTTCTCCGTGCGGCGGTATATCAGGCGCACCGATTCGGCGCCGAGGCGCAGCGCCATGCGGGCGGCATCCATGGCGACATTGCCGCCGCCCAGCACCGCCACGCGTTTCGACACGTACATCGGCGTGTGGGCATGCTCCTTGTCGTAGGCGCGCATCAGGTTGGCGCGCGTCAGGTACTCGTTGGCCGAGAACACCCCGATCAGGTTTTCGCCTTCGATATCCATGAACTTGGGGAGCCCCGCGCCGGTGCCGACGAAGACGGCGTCAAAGCCGTCCTTCTCCAGCAGGTCCTGCAGGCGGCGCGTGCGGCCGATCACGAAGTTGGTCTCGATCCGGACGCCCATGGCCGCGAGCGCGTCGATCTCGGTCTGCACGATGGCCTTCGGCAGGCGGAACTCGGGAATGCCGTAGACCAGCACGCCGCCCGGCTTGTGGAAGGCCTCGAAGAGCGTCACCTCGTGTCCGGCGCGGCGGACGTCCGCCGCCACGGTGATCGCGGCGGGGCCGCTACCCACGACGGCGACACGGCAGCCGGTCGGCGCCGGCAGCGCCGGCAGCGCGGGGGCCGCGGTCTCGCGGTCGAGGTCGGCCACGTAGCGCTCGAGGCGGCCGATGGCCACCGCCCGGTCGGTGTCCTTGAGGGCCTTGCCGAGCGTGCAGGGGGCCTGGCACTGCGACTCCTGGGGGCAGACGCGGCCGCAGACGGCCGGGAGCAGGCTGTTCTCGCGGATGATGCGGATGGCGTCCGGCATGCGGTTTTCGGCGATCGCGCGGACAAAGTCCGGAATGCGTATGCGCACGGGGCAGCCGCCAATGCAGGGGGCGTTTTTGCACTGGAGGCAGCGCAGCGCCTCAACGCGCGCCTGGGCGGCGGTGTAGCCGAGGGCGACCTCGTTCATGTTGCCGCGGCGGACGGCAGGTTCCTGCGTGGGCATCTCCAGCGAGGGAATGGCCATGCGTTCGCGCGGGGTCAGTGCGCGGCCGTCGAGGGTGGCCAGCAGTGCTGTGGCGGCGGCATCCAGTTCTGTCTTGGTCTTCATGGTTCTACGGAAAGGTCAGGAGTGCTGCGCCTGGCGGGCGATCTGCGCGTCGAGCCGGCAATGGTGGGCCTTGTGCTGCGCGTCCTCCTGCGGCTTGTAGGCGCGCAGGCGCTTCATCATGTTGTCGAAATCGACCTGGTGGCCGTCGAACTCGGGGCCGTCCACGCACACGAACTTCGTCTTGCCGCCGACCGTCACGCGGCAGCCGCCGCACATGCCCGTGCCGTCGATCATGATCGTGTTGAGCGAGACCAGGGTCTTGATGCCGAAGGGGCGCGTGGTCTCGGCGCAGAACTTCATCATGATCGGCGGCCCGATCGCCACCACGCAGTCGGGGGCCGGGCTCCGCCCGCAGCACTCCTTGAGCGGTTCCGTGACCAGGGCCTTGCGCCCGTACGAGCCGTCGTCCGTGACGATGATCAGCTCGTCGGCGATGCGCCGCATCTCCTCCTCGAGGATCACCAGCGGGCGGCTGCGGGCGCCGATGATGACGATGACCCGGTTGCCGGCGGCCTTCATGCCCTGGGCGATGGGGTACAGCGGGGCGACACCGATGCCGCCGCCGACGCAGACGACCGTGCCGAACCGCTCGATGTGGGTGGGCGTGCCGAGCGGGCCGAGAATGGCCGGCACGGCGTCGCCGACCCGCTTCTCGGCCAGCAGGTGGGTTGTGCGGCCGACCGTCTGGAAAACGAGGGTGATCGTCCCGGCGACGGGATCGGCATCCGCGATGGTCAGCGGAATGCGCTCCCCCCAGCGGTCGTCGACCTGGAGGATGATGAACTGGCCGGGCTGGCGCCCGGACGCGATGAGCGGCGCCTCGACCGTCATCAGAAAGACGTCGTCGGACAATTGTTTTTTGGCCAGGATGCGGTGCATAGGACTCCCGGGCGGGACACGCCTTGAAGAGTCGCATTATGCGACAACGCGGGCTTCAAGACAAGGATGAGGATTGGCCCGTGGATTTGTCACCAACGATTGCCGATTCAGATTTGAAAACCGGGGCGAATATCCTATACTTCCACTCTTCTCCGACATGTCATCATCAGGACTATCATGAAAATTGCATTGGGTTGTGATCACGGCGGATTTCCGGTCAAGGCGGCGGTGCTCGATGCCTTACGGCGCCACGGTGCGGCGGTCGAGGATCTGGGCTGCTTCGACACGCGTTCCGTGGACTATCCCGACTACGCGCGCGAGGTCAGCGCGCGCATCGTGGACGGCCGCGCCGAGCGCGGCGTGCTGATCTGCACGACCGGCACCGGCATGGCGATCGCCGCCAACCGTTTCGCGGGCATCCGCGCCGCGGTCTGCGACACCGTCGAGCGTGCCCGCAAGGGGCGCACGCACAACGATATCAACGTCCTCGTGCTCTCGGGCGGCTGCATCACGCCCGCCGAGGCGGACGCCATCACCACCGCCTGGGCCGGCACGTCCTTCGTGGGCTCCGAGCCCGGCAACGAGCGCCATGCGCGGCGGCTGGAGCAGATCGAACGGGCCGGGCGCCTAAGCGAGTTCGCGACGCTCGGACGCTCCGATCCGGAGATCCACGCCGCGATCGCCGCGCATGTCGCGCAGGAGGATGCGACGATCAACCTGATCGCCTCGGAAAACTACGTCTCGCGCAGCATCCGCGAGGCGCAGGGCAGCGTCCTCACCAACAAGTATGCCGAGGGCTACCCCGGCAAGCGCTGGTACGGCGGGTGCAACCCGGTCGACGCCGTCGAGCGCCTGGCCATCGAGCGCGCCCTGGCGCTCTTTGGCGCGGAGCACGCCAACGTCCAGCCGCACTGCGGTAGCGCGGCCAACATGGCCGTCTACTTCGCGCTGCTGCAGCCGGGCGACACGATCCTGGCCATGAGCCTCGACCAGGGCGGCCACCTGACGCACGGCAGCCCGGTGAACTTCTCCGGACGCCTCTTCAAGATCGAGGCCTACCAGGTCTCGCCCAAGACCGAGCAGCTCGACTACGACGCCCTCGAGGCGCAGGCCGTCGCCTGCCGGCCGAAGCTGATCGTCGCCGGCGCCAGCGCCTACGCGCGCACGCTGGACTTCCCCCGCTTCCGCGCCATCGCCGACCGCGTCGGCGCGCGGCTGATGGTCGACATGGCGCACATCGCCGGGCTCGTGGCCGGCGGCGCCCATCCCAGCCCGGTGCCATATGCCGAAGTCGTCACCTCCACCACGCACAAGACGCTGCGCGGGCCGCGCAGCGGGCTGATCCTGTGCCGCAAGGAGTTCGCGCAGGCGATCGACAAGACCGTCTTCCCGGGTCTGCAGGGCGGGCCCCAGGAGCACACGACCGCCGCCAAGGCGGTATGCTTCAAGGAAGCCCTCGATCCCGCCTTCCGCGCCTACGCCGCCCAGATTGTCCGCAATGCCGGGACGCTGGCTTCCACACTGGCCGGGGCCGGCTTCCGCATCGTTTCCGGCGGCACGGACAACCACCTGATGCTCGTGGACGTCGCGTCCGCGGGTCTCACCGGCAAGGATGCCTCGGCCGCGCTGGACGCGGCGGGCATCATCGTCAACAAGAACACGATCCCCTTCGACAGCAAGAGCCCCTTCGTCACCTCCGGCATCCGCCTCGGCACGCCCTCGGTCACGACGCGCGGCATGGGCGAGGCCGAGATGCGCCAGATCGGCGGCTGGATCGTCTCGATCCTGAAGGCGATCGGCGACACCGCCCTGCAGGCGCGCATCCGCGGCGAGGTGGCCGCCCTGACGCGCCGCTTCCCGGTGCCCTGAAGCATCGGTGTCCGGGGCGCGGCAGGCCGGGCGCCAGATACGGCGGAAGAAGGCAGTGGCAGTGAATTCTGTCGCGTATATTTCATGGCCACCGCGGTATGGGAGCGCTGGCCATGGGCGGCCGGCGGCAATCACCCCCCCGCCCGGGCGGCGGCGTCGGCGACCTGGCGCGGGGTGACGCCGGCCTCGCGGGCGCGCGCGGCGCAGTCCTCGAACTCGGGCGTGCGGGTGATCGGCCGACCATCAAGTTCGCCGACCTTGACGCGCACCGGGCCGTAGGGCGTCTGCACCGTCTCGTGGCTCCGGGCCAGCGCCGCGCGCTCCACCGTCCACGCGCGGATGCCGAAGGTCGGCGAGGCCTGGAAGATCAGGCGCCGCAGCGCCTCGGCGTCGCCGGGCGCGCAGAGCACGCCCAGCGTCAGCGCCGGCCGCCCCTTCTTCATGACGATCGGCACGGCCCAGGCGTCGCGCGCGCCCGCCGCCAGCAGACGCTCGATCAGGTCGCCGATCCATTGCGGATTGACATCGTCGAGATTCGTCTCCAGCACGGTCAGGGTCTCGCGGTCGCCCGTCTCCGCCTCCGTCGCCAGCAGCGTCGCGCGCAGCACGTTGGGCCGGGCGCGCAGCCGACGCGAGCCGAAACCCATCCCCGAGCCGAGAATCCGTCCCGTTTCCGGCGCCGACTTCATCTCGGCCCTCCACGTGGCCAGCAGGGCCGCGCCCGTAGGCGTGACCAGTTCGAAGGGCTCGTCGGTCTGCACCACGACAAAATCCCGCAGCAGCACCTGCGTGGCGGGCGCGGGATTCGGCATCTCGCCATGCGCGCAGCGGATCGTGCCGCAGCCCGCCGGCAGGGGGCCGACGCGCAGGGCCTCGATGCCGAGCAGCTCCAGCGCGAAGCAGCCGCCGACGATGTCGGCGATGGCGTCGGCAGCGCCGACTTCGTGGAAGTGAATGGTCTCTGGCATCGTGTTGTGGATGCGCGCCTCGGCCTCGGCCAGCCGGCGGAACGTCGCTTCGGCAAGGTGCCGCGTGCGCACTGGCATCTCCGCCGCACCGATAAGCGCCAGGATCTCGGCGAGACCGCGGTGCGGCGCATGCGGCCGGCGGGCCGCGCCATCCGGCTCCGCGCCGCGGTCTGGCCCGTGCGCGTGGGCGTGGGGGTGCGAACGGGTGTGGGTATGATCGTGGTGCACCGCGGGCGCTTCCGCCGCCGGGGCCGCGAGTGGCGCGATCCAGGTGGTCGGCGCCTCGGGCGCGATGCGGATGCGCGTGCCGTGCAGGCCCGCATCGGTGGCCGGTTCGCGCGAGAAGGTCAGCGGCTCGGGGACGACCGTCCGGACAAGCGCCGCGATGCGGTCGAGATCGGCGCCGAGATCGACGAGCGCACCGAGCAACATGTCGCCGCTGGCGCCGCCGACGCTGTCGAGGGAGAGATATTTCATGCGTGCGGCTCCGGGGGTGCGGGGATAATCAGGGCTCCTGCGCTATCGAGTGGGCGACGCCGCGCAGGAAGGCGGCGGTGGCCTCGCTCATGCTGTCGGGCTTGAAGGGATTGGCGAGGATGCCGCGTCCGGTCAGGCGCTCGAACCAGAGGCAGCCGATCAGGAAGCAGCCGTCGCTGTTGAGGTGGATGACGTCCTTGACCAGCTCGGGCTTGCCGTCGGCGGTGCCGTTGATGTTCCAGCGCCAGCCGGCGATCAGCGAGTGGGTCTGGTCGGGCAGGGCAGGGGGGTGGGGATGGGCGTAGTCGAAGTCCGGATCGGGCCAGGCGAAGGCGTGTCCGGGCGTATCGCGCGCGGCTTGAACCGCCGCGCCCGCGCGCAGCAGCCGCAGCTTGTAGAGCGCGCCGAAGTGGTCGTAGTTCTCGCGGATGCGGTCGAACATGTAGCGCTGGGTGATGCCTTTGTCCGCGAGGAAGCCGGCGTCGCTGCGGTAGGCCCACGTCTGGTGCAGGAGCGGTTCCGCGCCGGGGGCGAGCGCGCGGATCTCGCGGAGCAGGTTGCCGAGGTACGGCTCGAACGTCGCGCGTATCCAGCTCCTGGGACTCGCCTGCTGGAGGGTGACGAAGTCCCAGGGCTGCGCGGCGAGCGCCTCCTGAAGGTTGACAGGGCCGGCTCCGGGCTGCAGCGTGTAGGGCTTGTAGCCGGAGTCCTGGCGGGTGTACTCCGCGAGGTTCCAGTGCTTTTCCAGCGTGCAGCCGCCGAGGCTGGCGCGATGGATGTCGAAGTCGACGGTGCCATCGGCCGCCGCGAGCTGCGGCAGGTAGGTGATGGCGTTCTCCGAAAAACTATTGCCGATGGTCAGCAGGCGGATCGTATTCATGGTGGTAGTGCATCCTTTTCGAGAAACTGGTCGATCGCGTGAAGATTGCGGCGGGCCACGGCGCGCTTAACGTCCAGGGCCGCCTCCACTTCCCCGGGGGTGCCGTAGCGCCAGCGCCGGTGGTCGTGCGCGATATAGGGCGCAAGCACGGCGGCGCGTGCGGCGAGGCGCCGGTCTACGGCGTCGTCGGCCAGGATTTCCGCACGCAGCGCGTGCCAACGCGCGGCAAGCTGGTTTCTGTATTCCGGCAGTTCGGCGGTGAGGCGGCGCATCAGGTTGTTCTCGATCCACATCCAAGGTCTTCCGTTCAGGCCCAGGTCGAAGTCCCACGGCACATGCGAGAAGGGCGGCCGGCCGCCCGGCTGGTAGAGCAGGGCATCGTGGAACCAGAACCGGAACGGCTCGCCATTGCGGTTCTGCATCACGTTCAGCAGCAGCTGGAAGTCGATGAGATTTGAAAGGTCGAAAACGCGTTCGACCTCGCCGGTCCACCTTTGCGGCGGCGCGGTCTCCACAACCTGCTGGAGGGCGAGAAAGGGATCCATGAAGTCGCCGTCGCGGCGGGGCGGACGCGCGGCCCGGAGCGGCGGCACGCGCGGCATGATGGTCGCATGGCGGTAGACGATCAGTCCCGGCGCGGGGATCAGATCCTCGTCGAGGCGCGTGCAGAGTTCAAAGAGCCCCTGGTAGGCGCCGTTGACGTAGAACTCGGCGTGGCGCACATGCGGGGCGTGCCGCGGCGCCTCCGGCGTGCCGCAGGCACGGAAGAGGTCGAACGCCAGCGAGTTGTTGAGGAACAGGGTATCCTGGAGGGCGTTGATGGTAAGTACGGTGCGCCGCACGCCGTCGCCGAAAAGCCTGTGGGGCTCGTCGCACTTGATGGCGAAGAGCTTCTTGCGGTACCAGAAGCTGGTGTTGCCGCGGTGGTTGACGCCGCCGCGCCGGCCTTGTGTCGCGCGCAGACGCCGCGCGGGGCGGTCTTCGCCGGCCTCGCCGATCTCGATGACGGCATCCACGCGCCGCGTCTTGGCCACCGGCTCTCCGAGGTAGAGGGCTACCGTCGGCAGGGGGATGCGTTCAGGCATGACGCGCAGGGTCATGGTCTGCTCGGCGTGGGTCGTACCGTCGGTCACCTCGGCCGTGAGCTCGACCAGCACGGGGTCGTTGCCGACGGGGCGTGTGACTCTGCCGGCAAGGGGATCGATGATCTCCGGCCGCGAGCTGCGCCAGGCGATCCGCACCCCGGGCAGCGGTGGAAGGTGCAGGTCGAGTGCCTCAGTCAGGCGGTCGGGCGAGAGGTTGCCGCCGAGGATCA
>CAYRPP010000070.1:0-8048 GCA_964426115.1 uncultured Lentisphaerales bacterium
ATAGCACACTGCTTCGCAAGTGACAGTCCACCCAACCAATAACCAACCAACCGACCAACCAACAACCAGCAAAAAAAATCCGCCTTCCCTATTGACGGATGGTGTCAAAAAGTGTTTAATAGTGGCACGAAAGGTCAAGAAGTGGGAGACAGTGACAATCATGTGACTTTGCAGGTGCGCGCCGGTTCGCTGCTGGGGCGTTTCCCGCACCGTCTCGATCCCAAGCGCCGCATCACGCTGCCGGCCACCCTGCGCAACCGCATGGGCACTCCGACCTACGTCTACGTCATGCCCGACCTCAATGGGCTCGAATGCCTGAACGTCTTCCCGCCGGCCGAGATCGAGAGCCGGCTCGACAAGCTGCGCGCGGCGGCGCTGACCGACCGCCGGGCATCGGAATTCGTGACCTGGGTGGGCTCGATCTCGGAGACGCTGGACATCGATTCGCAGGGACGTATCCG
The DNA here is from genome assembly GCA_964426115.1 of uncultured Lentisphaerales bacterium. GTDB lineage: Bacteria > Verrucomicrobiota > Kiritimatiellia > RFP12 > JAAYLN01 > JAAYLN01. The sequence goes on from CAYRPP010000070.1 coordinate 462, forward strand.
GATCTGCGACAGCCTGCTCGCCCGCGTGGGCGTGAAGCGCGACCTGGTGCTGATTGGGGCCTTCAACCGCATCCAGGTCTGGTCGGACACCGCGGCGCCGGCGGAGCACGAGGCCTTCGACAAGTTCGCCGACGCGGCCCGGGAACTCGGTTTCTGACGATGGTGGAAGATCCATGCATGTGCCGGTCATGTTGCAGGAGACGGTCGACTGCCTGGCGGTTCGTCCGGGGGGCGCCTATCTGGACGCCACGCTGGGAGAGGGCGGCCATGCGGCCGAGATCCTGAAACGCGCCGCGCCCGGGGGACGCCTGCTGGGGATCGACCGCGACCCCGCCGCCGTGGAATGCGCGGCGGCGCGCCTGCAAGCGGCGGCGCCGGGACGGGCGGTCTGCGTGCATGGCAACCATGCCGACCTGGGTACGCTGGCGGACGCCGCCGGCTTCGACAGCCTGGATGGCGTGGTGATCGACACGGGCGTCTCCTCCGGCCAGCTCGACACGGCGGAGCGCGGCTTCAGCTTCCAGCACGACGGCGCGCTCGACATGCGCATGGATCCCACACGCGGCGAGACGGCCGCCGTGCTGCTGGCGCGGCTCGACGCGGTGGAGCTGGCGGAGCTTTTCCGGACGCTGGGCGAGGAGCCGCAGGCACTGCGGGCCGCCAAGGCCATCGTCCGCGAGCGGGAGCGTGCGCCAATCGCCACCACCCTGCGCCTGGCGGAGATCGTCGGGCGGGCCCTCGGCGGGCGCGGCGGCCGCGGGCGGCACCCGGCGACGCGGGTCTTCCAGGCGTTGCGGATGGCCGTCAACGGAGAACTGGACGCACTGCCGGCGGCGCTGGAGGCGGCCATGGCGCGCCTGCGGCCCGACGGGCGGCTGGCGGTCATCACCTTCGAGAGCCTGAGCGACCGCCTGGTCAAGCGTTGCTTCGCGGAGCACGTGGGACGGGACGTCGCGCTGCAGCAGGGCGGTTCGCGCTGGGAAGGCCGGCAGCCGCGGATGGCCTGGGTGGTGCGCAAGGCGCTACGGCCCGGCGCCGACGAGGTCGTGCGCAATCCCCGCGCGCGCAGCGCGAGGCTGCGCGCCGTCGTCCGCCCGGCGGACGGCGGCGCACCTGATGATTTCAAGGACGGGCGCCAGGGGCGCGCCCGGCGCAACGCCGCGCAAGGATATACGCCGGAAGAGGACTGCTGAAATGAAACGCAACCGCAAGAAAAGGATGCACGCCAGCCTGGTGCCTAAGCGCTGGGTCAGCGTTCTCATGCTGATGGCCGGCTTTGCCATCGCCTACGTGCTGCTTGACAGCATGTGCGGCACCCTCAGCGAGCGCATCCGCGCGCTGGAAGCCGAGCAGGAGGACATCGCCTTCATGCTGCGCCGCGAGCAGAACCGCTGGAGCCTGATGACCACCTCCGAGCAGATCGATCTTGCGCTCAACCGCCACGGCCTGAACATGATGCTGCCGCGCGGCGAGCAGGTCGTGCGTCTGGATGCCGCGCCGGGCGGCGGCGTCTACCGCCCGCGCGAACAGTTTGCCAACCGCTAGCCGGACGGGCCGTCCGGCGGAATGGCGAGGGGACACGATGCCTGTGAAGGGCCAGAGATTCCGCTTCTGGGTTGGCCCGGCGCTGCTGATCGGCTGGTACCTCCTGCTGACCATGCGTGCCGCCAGCCTGCACCTGGGCGGCCAGAAGCCCTGTAACCGCACCGAGTTGACGCGCAAACTGCCCGCGGCGCGCGGATTCATCCGCGACCGCGCGGGACGTCCCATGGCCATCACGCAGCCCGGCCGGCGCGTCTTTCTCGACTACTCCAGCCTGAATCCCGAGCACGACCTGCCCGCGATCGCCTCGGCCGTCGCGGAGCTGACCGGGCGCGACACCGACGCCGTGCTGCTGGACTTCCGCTCGCGCCGCTCCAAGTACATCGTGCAGGGCATCAGCTTCGAAGACCGCGTCCTGGCGCTGGCGACCAACCGCACCCGCTACAGCGGTGTCGGCCTCGAGCGCGTACTGCGGCGCCAGTACCCGTTGCGGTGCTGCATGTCGCATGTCCTGGGCTTCGTGGACGGGCAGCAGTCCGGAGCGGCCGGCATCGAGCAGCAGTACAACCGCTTCCTGCAGGGTACCGACGGCTTCATAGACGGCACGCGCGACGGCGTCGGGCACGAGATACGCGCGCGCCGCGCCACCACCGCCGAGCCGATCGACGGCGCCCATGTCCACCTGACTCTCGACCAGGCGCTTCAACTGGAGGCGGAGAAGATTTTGGCGGAAGGCGTGGCGCAATCCCATGCCGCCGGGGCGCAGGTCATCGTGCAGCTCGTCAGGACCGGCGAGATTCTCGTCATGGCCGCGACGCCCGATTTCGATCCGTCCAGCTACCAGGAGGCGCCCGCGGCCTTTTGGCGCAACCCCAACATCGGCCAGATCTACGATCCGGGATCGACCATGAAGTCGGTGATCGTGGCCGCCGCCCTGAACGAGGGGCTCGTCCGCCCCGACTCGGTCTTTGATGTCGGCCATGGCGCCTGGCACTACGGCGGGCATGTGCTGCACGACAAGGTCTACGGGCGCGTGGATGTGCGCACGATCCTCAAGAAGTCGAGCAACATCGGGGCGGCCATGATCGGACTGCTCCTGGGAAACCGGCGCATGGAATGCTATCTGCGCGGATTCGGCTTCGGCTCGCCGCTGGGCATCGACCTGCCGGGCGAGGAGCGCGGCCTGCTGACGCCGTCGGCCCGCTGGGCCACGGTCACGCCGACGCGCATCGCGATCGGCCAGGGCATTTCGGTGACCGCGCTGCAGATGCTCAACGCCTACTGCACGATCGCCAACGGCGGCCGCCTAATGCGTCCCTACGTGGTCTCCAAGGTCGTCTCCCCGCGCGGCGAGACGATCCTGGAGAACGCCCCCAAGGTCATCGGCCGCCCCATCCGCCCCGAGATCGCCGCGCAGGTGCGCGAGATGCTCGTCGCCGTCACCGAGGAGGGCACGGGCCGCCGCGCAGCCGTCGAGGGCTACACGATCGCCGGCAAGACCGGCACGGCGCAGCAGGTCGTGGACGGCGCCTACTCGCAGACCGACTACTGGGCCTCGTTCGTCGGCTTCGTGCCCGCCGAGGATCCCGTCTTCGGCATGATCGTGATCATCGACCGGCCCCGCGGCCTGCGCACCGGCGGCGCCGTCTCGGCGCCGGTCTTCTCGCGGCTGGCGCTGGTGGTGGCGCGGTATCTCGAGATACCCGTCGTGGTGCCGGCGGATGCCGCGCACGCCGGGAGCGAATCCGCGGAGGCGCCGGAACCGTAGCACGCACGCGGCGGCGGAAGGCAACAGCATGAAACTCACGGAACTGCTTCGGTCGGTGGAGGTCGTGACGCGCACGGCGCCCGACACCCTGGACATCGCGGGCGTCGCCTGCGACTCGCGCCAGACGCGCGCCGGCGACCTCTTCGTCGCCATCCGCGGACACAAGGACGAGGGCTACCGGCACATCGAGCAGGCCCTCGCCCGGGGCGCCGTCGCCATCGCGGCGGAGCTGCCGCCGCCTCCGACCGGCCCGCGCTGGATCCAGGTGGCCGACGCGCGCGCCGCCCTGGCGCGCATGGCCTGCACGGTCAACCGCGACCCCTCGCATGCGCTGGAGGTCTACGCCGTCACCGGCACCAACGGCAAGACCACCGTGGCGGGCCTGCTGCGCGACATGCTGCAGGATGCTGGCCGCAAGACCGGCCTCATTTCCACCGTCGAGTACGCCTATGGCGAGCGAGTGATCGCCGCCACGCGGACCACGCCGGACTGCTGCGAGCTCCAAAGCCTGTTGGCCGCCATGCGCGGCGACGGCTGCACCGCGGCCGTCATGGAGGTCTCGTCGCATGCGCTCGACCAGCACCGCACCGGCGGCATGCGCTTCGCGGCCGCGGCCTTCACGAACCTTACCCGCGACCACTTCGACTACCATCACGATTTCGAGAACTACTTCCTCGCCAAGCGCCGGCTCTTCGACCAACTCGCCGCGGAACATCCCGGCGCGACGGCCGTCATCAACCGCGACGATCCCTACGGCGCGCGGCTGCTCGACCATGCCGCCGGCCTTGGACTGCGCGCCGTCGCCTACGGGCTGGTGTCCCCCGCCGAAATCCGGGCCGAGGAGATTGCGCTGGACGCGCAGGGCTCGCGCTTCGCGCTCGTCACGCCGGCGGGCCGCGTGCCCCTCGCGGTCGCCCTGCTGGGACGATACAACATCGCCAACATGCTCTGCGCCGTCGGGATGGCGCTGGCCGCCGGCGTCCCCTTGGAGACGTTGGCGGAGACGCTGCGGCGCGCGCGCCCGCGCTGGGGGCGCCTCGAGAAGATCGAGACACCGCATCCGGCCTCCATCTTCGTCGACTACGCGCACACCGACGACGCGCTTTCCAATGTGCTCCGCACACTGCGCGAGATAGCGCCGCGCCGCCTGATAGTCGTCTTCGGCTGCGGCGGCGACCGCGACCGCGCCAAGCGCCCGCTGATGGGCCGCGTGGCCGCCACGCTCGCCGACCACGCCATCGTGACCTCCGACAACCCGCGCACGGAGGATCCGCTGGCGATCATCGCCGAGATCACGGCCGGCATGGCGGGCCACGACTTCGATGTCGAGCCGGACCGGCGCGCGGCCATCGCGCGCGCCCTGGCCGCCGCGCAGGCCGGCGACATCGTGCTCGTCGCCGGCAAGGGGCACGAGACCTACCAGGAAGCCAACCACCATGTCACGGCCTTCGACGACCGCGCCGAAGTCAGGAGCCTCGCCGCCCATGTCCGCTGAAGCCGCAACGCCCCTGGTGCATGACCAGCCCTTCGACCCGCGCGAACTGGCCGCCTGGTGCGGCGGACGCTGGGACACCCCGCCGGCGGCGGTCCGCGGCGTAATCCACGACAGCCGCGCCATCCGCCCGGGCAACCTCTACGTGGCCCTGACGGGCGCGACGGTGGACGGCCACGCCTTCGTGGCGCAGGCGCTGCGGGCCGGCGCCGCCGGCGCGCTGGTGCACGAAGGCTGGCAACCGGAGACGCCGGGCGCGCCCGTGCCCCTGCTGCGCGTGCCCTCGACGCGGGCGGCTCTGATGGAGCTCGGCCGCTGCTACCGCCGCGCCGTCGCGCCCTTCATGATCGGCGTGACGGGCAGCGTCGGCAAAAGCACGGTCAAGGAGTGGACGGCCGCGCTGCTGGCGACGACCCGGTCCACGGCCGCGACCTGCGGCAACTTCAACACGGACATCGGCCTGCCGCTCAGCCTGCTGCAGATGCCGCGGCAGACGCGGCTAGGTGTCTTCGAGCTCGGCATCAGCCATCCCGGCGAGCTGCGGCCGCTCTGCGCCGTGCTGGAACCCGACGCGGCGGTCATCAGCATGATCGGCCCGGTGCATCTCGAGTTCTTCGGACGCCTCGAGGCCATCGCCGGCGAGAAGGCGGAACTGCTCCGCGCGCTGCCGGCCGCGGGCTTCGCCGTGCTGGACGCGGAGTCGCCCTTCTACAATTTCCTGCGCAGCCAGACGCGGGCGCGCGTGATCTCCGTGAGCCGCGCCGGTGCGGCCGCCGACTACCGCGCCGAGGCGGTCGACGCGCGTACGGGTAGCTTCCGCCTGCACGCGCCGGAGGGGGAGCGCCCGCGCGAGCTGCGGCTGGGCGTGCCCGGCGCGCACCAGGTGCTGAACGCGCTGCTGGCCGTGGCGGCGGCGCGCGCCTGCGGAGTGCCGTGGGAGGCGGTCGAGGAGGCCCTGCCGCGACTGCCGCGCATGGCCATGCGCTGGGAACAGGCCGAGTGGCGCGGCGTGACGCTGGTCAACGACGCCTACAACGCGAACCCGGTCTCCATGGAGGCCGCCATCCGCACCTTCGCGCAGGCGGCCGCGGGCCATCGCCGCCTGCTGGTGCTCGGCGAGATGCGCGAGCTAGGACCGGAGGCGGAAACCTTCCATGCCGCGAGCGGCGCCTGCGTGGCGGCGAGCGGCTGCGAGGCGCTTGTGGCCGTGGGCCGCGCGGGCGGATGGATCGCCGACGCCGCGGTCCAACAGGGCTTTGCAGGGATTCTCGTCCGGGTGGCGGATGCCACCGCCGCGGGCGACGCCCTCGCGGAGCTCGCCGCGACGGGCGACTGGGTGCTGCTGAAGGCCTCGCGCGGCGTGCACCTGGAACAGGCGCTCGAACGGTGGCGGCAGTGCGCGGGGACCGCTCCGGGACGGAAGGACGGAGCGACGGCATGAAAGCTACGGAACGTTTTGTCAACCAGCGCGCCTGCGTGCTGGGCGCGGGCGTCAGCGGCATCGCCGCGGCCCGGCTGCTGGCGTTGCACGGAGGATGCGTGACGCTGCTGGACGCGGCGCCGGAGGCGCGCCTCGGGCGGGCACGCGACGCGCTGGCGGGCAGCGGCGTGCTGCTGCGCGGCGGCTCCGGAGCGCTGCCGGACGAGCCCTACACGCTGGCCATCGCCAGTCCCGCGATCGCGCCGGACCATCCCTGGCTGTGTGCGTGCGCGGCGCGCGGCATCCCCGTCGCCGGCGAGATGGAGCTGGGCTACGCCTTCTGGCGCGGGCGCCTGCTGGCGGTGACCGGCAGCAAGGGCAAGAGCTCGGTCGTCAAACTGTGCGCCGACACTTTGACGGCCGCGGGACTGGAGGCCGTGCCCGCCGGCAACTACGGCCTGCCGCTATGCGCCTGCGTGCTGGACCGCCCCGGCCTGCCGTGGGCGGTGGTCGAGACGAGCTCCTTCCAGCTCGAGCAGGTTGCGGATTTCCGTCCCGACGTGGCGGTGCTGCTGAACCTCCAGGCCGACCACCTCGACCGGCACGGCACGATGGAAACCTACGCGCGGCTCAAGTACCGCCTCTTCGCGCGGCAGGTTGCGGGCGACGTCGCGCTGCTGCCCGCGGAGTTGCCGGCGCCGCCCGTGCCGCTGCCCGCGGGCGTTGCGGTGCAGACCTTCGGCGCCGGCGCGGCCGACTGGCGCTACGCGCCGGGGCGCATCGAGAGCGGCGTCGCCGGCGCGCCCGCCGTGCTGCGCTTCGCAGGAACCTGGTTCGACAATCCGGTGCTCGGCGAGGCCGCGGCGGCCGCCGCGGGCGCCCTGCACGCCTGCGGGCTCGCACCCGCGCGGATTGAAGCTGGGCTGGCGGGCTTCCGGCCCTTGCCCCACCGCATGCAGCGCGTCGCGGTGTACCGCGGCGTGGTCTACATCGACGACTCAAAGGCCACCAGTCTGGCGGCGCTGGCGGCCGCCCTCAGAATGACGCGCGAACCGGTGCGGCTGATCGCGGGCGGCCGCCTGAAGGAGCGCGATCTGGACGGCGTGAAAGAGTTGCTGGCCAAGCGGGTGAAAAAGGTCTATCTTATCGGCGAATCAACTCAGGCCCTCCGGGACGCGTGGTCGCCGGTTGTCAAATGTGCCGCCTGTGGCGACCTGCAGACAGCCGTGGCGCAGGCGGCCCGCGAGGCCGAGACGGGGGAAGCGGTTCTGCTTTCCCCGGGATGTGCGAGTTTCGACCAGTTTTACGGATACGCGCAACGGGGCGACTGTTTCGCCCGCCTGGTGCAGGCGATGGGAACGGTGT
>CAYRPP010000071.1:0-8013 GCA_964426115.1 uncultured Lentisphaerales bacterium
AGACACGGATCGCCGCGGAGGGGGCATTGGTTGCAGTGGCGGCGAGGCGGTAGACGCCGTTGGTCTTCATGTCATGAAGAAGGTCGGCGTAGGCCGTGGTGGTCATGTAGCCGATCTTCCGGGAGGCGGGCTTGGCGCCGGCGGCAGGGGACATCTTGAGGCCCTGGAGGACGAGGGTGTACTCGACGTTGCGTCCCGGCAGGGAAAAGTTACGGGGGAGGTCGCCTTCGAGATTGAAAAGAAAGGCGCCGGCTTCGGCGGCGGGCGCGCGGACGACGCACTCCCAAGCGCCGTCGGCATTGCGTGACCACGCGTAGTCGCATGCCGTGCGCTTCGCGGCGGCGAGTGTGACGACGGGATATCCGGCGAGGTCGAAGAAGCTTTCCGGGACGGAGAAAGTGAAGGTTACATCGCAGCCGGAGGCGGGCGATGGTACGGGGCACTGGATGTCGAAGCCGCGGTTACGGGAGATGACGCACGGCAGGATCTTATTATCGTCGGCATCGATGGTGGTGCCGCGGTTCTTGGCCCAGGCGTCGAACACGGCCTTCCCGAGAGGATCCTGGGGGCCCTTCATCGCGCGGCTCGGGAACGACCAGCCGAATTCGGTGGAGAGGTGGTAGTCCCAGTCGGCGATCATCTTCTCGATGAGGATCTTGGAGTTCGGGTGCTTCGCGGCTTCCAGGGCCTTGGCGAGGTAGCCGCGGAGTTCCGCCTCAAGGCCGCAGAAACGGATGAGGTGGTTGTATTCGCGGAGATCCTCGAAGTCGATGGAGGCGTGGTAGTGCTTGAGGCAGGCTTCGCGGATCTTGCCGCGGAACTTCTCGATATAGGGGGCGGCCTCGCGGTAGGTGCGGCGGGAGAAGCGCCGGTGGAGTTTCTCGACATCCTGGTCGGGATCCCACTGGAGGCGGTTCATGCACCACTGCTCGTCGGCGCCGCCCAAATACTCGTTGAAAGCCCATCCCTCGGAGTAGTTGCGGAGGAAACCGATGTCGCGCTGCGCCTGGAGGTCAAACTTGAGCACCTCGGCGGCACCGCCGCGGATGGCAAGCCCGAGGGCGTAGTAGTCGTAGAGCATGGTGTTGGGGTTGTGGGAGACCCAGTCGTTGTAGATTTTCCACCAGTGGCGGTTCGCCGGCGAGAAGATCGGCTCCTCCTGCGACTTGCGGACATAGGTGCAGATCATCGGGGCGATGTTTTTGCTGACCTCGATCGGCGGATAGCGCGCGGCGATGAAATAGGCGAAAGTCGAGGTGATGAAGCCCGGCCAGACTTTCTGGATCTCGGCGTCGAGGTTGTTGAGATACTGGTAGAACCAGGCGGAGTAGTACTCGGCGTAGTCGGTCTTGGGGGTGATCACGCGGCCATCGAGGGTCTTGATGGGGGCCGTGCAGAGGTCGCATTCGCAGACGACGTAGTTGTCGTCGACGCCCATGAGGCACTGACGGCTGTAGTTCATACGGTAGCGCAGGTGCTTGACGCCGGGGACGACCTCCATGGCGCGGCGGCGGAACTCGGGATCCGCCAGGCAGGCCAGGGTGCGGCCTTCCGACCACTTGGTCGCGCGCTCCAGGCTCTTGAGGCGGTCGACGACGGGGTTGAACTGATTGAGTCCCTCGCACCAATCGTAGTATTGCGGGCAGAGGTAGTGGCCCCCGTTGACATGGAACTGGCCATGCTCGCGCCGCCCTGTCATGAAGTTGCGCCCGTTGGCGCGCTTCCACTGCGCGGAACCGCCACCGCCGCGCTGTATGAAGACGGGCTTGGAGACCGCGTCGCCCCAGACGACATCCAGGGTGGGACGGTCGGTGAAGACCGTGCCGGCGGGGTCATCGCTGTAGGCCCAGATGATGTCGGTGTTGTTTTCGACGAAGCGGTGGACGCCGAAGAGGGTGCCGGCGGGGGCCGCGCCGAAGATGTGGATGTCGCGGCCCCGTACGCGGACGGCATAGCCGTCGTGGGCGCCGCCGGAGGTCAGGAGTTTGATATCCTCGGGAAAGATGTCTTTCGCGTAGGAGGCGCCAAGATAGATTTTGACGTTTTTCTCGCTGGATGGGGCGATCAGGATGGGCAGGTTGGCGCCGGTGATCTTCTTGATCCAGTGGCGGAGATCCTCGGCGGCCTGGCGCGCGACCTGACCCTCGTATCCACGGGCCGCCTCAAGTTCAAAGGTCCAGGAGCGCTTCGGGAAAAATTTGTCGATCGTGATCGCGTCGGTCAGATCGACGATGATTTCAGCCCTGGGCTCGCGGTTCTCGACAATGCGGATCGGGCGTTCAATGCGCCCCGTATTGGGCGGACCGAGTTCCGACGAGGAGTCGCTGAAGTCGGGCGCGTAGCGGGCGACGAAGTTGGTCCAGGCGGTCCATCGCGCCGGATCGGGAATGGCCGAATGGGTGCCGGAGGTGAGCTTGGGCAGGGCGATGGAGATGACGACCTTGGCGCCCTCGGGGATCTTGCGGGTGTCGTAGTGGAAGCGAAGGGCGCGGACGCGGTCGCGGAAGAAACCCTTGTTGCCGGTGTGGGTGTCGTGCTTCATGTCCCAGACGAAGTCCGTGTAGCCGTCGGAGCCGCGGGTTTCCGGGAGATCATGCGTCTTGAAGTGTGTGGTCGGAACACCCCAGGAGACCCACTGCGCGCAGCCGTCGTCCGGCGCGATCCCGAAATCGTCGAAATACCGGTTGAACGTCATGGAATACCAGCCGGTGAGCACCTGCGACGAATCGCCAATCTGCGGGAGGCAGTTGGTCGGAACGTCGATCCGAGCGGTAAAGGTGAGGAGGTTGTGGGTCTCGGCGCTGAAGGGCCACGCCAGTTCGAGGGCAGGCTGTATCTTCTGGAACTTTCCCCGGGTGAGCTCGATGCGCATCACCGGGAGCACCGCACCGCGGACGGTATCGTTGGTGACGGTGTAGGCGATGCCCGCGGCGACCTCCTTGATGCCGGCCTCATCGAGACCCGGCCAGACGACCTTCCAGCCATCGAGCGGGATCGCCACTGACTCGAGGGGCGCCGCCACGACACGGTTCGTGCCCAGAGGAGGCGGCGGACAACGCTCGCCGGCGGTCACGCTCACCGGACTCTGGCCGCGGGCTGCGGCCGGCGGCCACGCAAGAAGCGACACCACAAGGCATGCATATCCAAGCGGCGCCAAGCACCTGATCCTCTTCCACCGGCATACCATAGGCACTGCTCAATTCCGTAACCAGCGCGCGATGCGCCATTGCATCACCGGAGGTGTTGAATAGGCCGCTCGAATGCAATTCAATTCTGGTTGAAAGACCACAGGAGAGCGGTAGCATGCAGTCGCGTGCCCCGGGAAGAGCGTAGCCATATCCACCGTTGGCGTCAATGTGAACCCTTCCCGATGCGGCACTCGCGCCGCACCGTCTCCGCGGCCAGGCACCGGATCGCCCCTAGACCGCATTGGGCGGCCATCTCTGTCAGGATCTCCGCGGCGGGAATGATATGGCGCTGCCAGTCCGCAAGCCCCATCGATGCGAGACGGCCGAAGGCTCCCAACGCCTGCGTCAGCCGCTGCACGGTGCCAAAGGGGAAAAGCCGCCGCACGCCGCCATCACCCGTCCGTCCGGCATAATAGTCCAGGAGTCGCGCGCGCAGGTCCGGCGGCAGTTTCGCATACGGATCGCATAGCAGCGAGGCCAGGTCATAGGCCGCCGCGCCGTAGCGCATTCCCTGAAAGTCGATAAGCGACAGACGCCCGCCCCTGAGCATGACGTTGGTCGACTGCAGGTCGCGATGCACGATGACCGTCCCGCCGCCCAACAGCAGTTTCTCGGCCACGACTCCGTACTCGTCGATCACCGCCTCCGGGATGGAGTCACCGGCCGCGTGCCGTTTGCGCACGATCTGGTTGAGGAATAGGTCGCGCTCCCAGTCGTAGAGTCGGCGGTCGAACGCCGGCTCCATCTCCAGTCCGCGGCTCCTCGCCAGACATGTCGCCTTGGTGTGCAGCAGCACCACCTGGTCCAGCGTCTTGCGGTAGAAACGCTCGGCGTCATCCGGACAAGAAACGACATGATCGAGCAGGTTCCGCTCGCCGACATCCTCCAGCAGCAGCGCGCGGGCCTCGCGCGAATCGGCCAGTACCCGCGGAACCGATAGTCCCGCCTCGTGCAGCAGGCGGGCGTGGCCGCCATAGCGCTGGTTCTCCTCGCGCTGGCAGCCATAGCGCACGAAGACCGCCGCGCGGCTCCCCTGGCGGACACGAAGGAACAAGCGGTCCGATCCACGCGCTGCCAGCGGAGCGACGCGCGTCTCACCTAGCCTGAAGGCCGCACCCGACAGCACCGGCGCAAGGGCCGGATCGGGCCAGGCGGCGGCGTCATACCAGACTTCGCCGCGCGGGTTGACGTCGAACGGCCCGCCCAGCGGGATACTGGTCGCCACCGGCCGGCGGCTCCGGTAGCGCTTCCGCAGTCCCAGATAGTCCTGCAGCGTGCCGGCATCGTCCCAGACGGCGCGCGCGCCACCGGTCACTCCCAGCACCCGTTCCCCGTCCCGCGCGGCCGCCTCGTAGAGTTCCACGAGCGATACGGCCTGCTCGGGGTCGCCCGGCAGGTAGTCCAGCAGACGCGGCGCGACGACTTGAATCCCGCTGAAAGTCGCGGTTCCGGGCTCGCCGCGGCGTTGGCTGCGGAAGGTCGTGACCCGGCCGCCGGCGTCGGTCTCCACCGTCCTCGGCCCGCGCTGCGGAACCAGCCAGAGCGCCGCCAGGGCGCGACTGCCGTAAAAAGCTCGCAGGAGCGGTCGCGGAGCCGTCAGCCAGACGATATCGGCGTTGACGATCCAGAAGGGTTCGCCATCCAGAAACTCGCGGAAGGCCTGCAGCGCGCCTCCCGTGCCGCGCAGTTGCGGCTCGTAGGAGAAACGGAACCGGGCCGTGCCCTGCCGCGCCTGCAGATAGTCGCGCAGGACGCCCGCCTGCCAGTGCGTGTTGACCGCGATCTCGGTGACGCCCCACGCCTCAAGCCGGCGGATGCTCCGCTCGATTAGCGGCTTGCCGCCCAGCGGCATGAGGGGTTTGGGGAGGAAGAGTGTCAACGGCCGCAGGCGGAGTCCCAGACCGGCGGCCAGGACAACCGCCTTACGCGGAGATTTAGGTGTTGCATCCATGCCAGAAGATGATTGTCGCAAGAGGCGCTGCGGACCGTACCTCTCCCCGAACCACGCCGGCACCAAGGCTAGTGGTAATCGGGTTCGCCGACGTGATCGAGCACCCGCGAGACGATCGCGTCGGTCGTGATGCCGTCGCTGACGGCCGCGAAGTTGCGGAAGAGACGGTGGCGCATGACCGGCAGCGCGTAGGCGCGCACGTCGTCGCACGCGACGGAGAAACGTCCCGATAGAACCGCATGCGCCTTGGCGGCCATCAGCAGGCACTGGCCGGCGCGCGGCCCCGCGCCCCACCGCAGCCAGCGCGCCATCTCTTCCGGCGCCTCGGGCGCGCCGGGACGCGTGGCCCGCGCCAGACGGGCGGCATAGCCCGCCACATGGGCCGAGACGGGAATCTGGCGCACGAGCCTCTGAAAACTAAGGATGGCCGCGGAGTCCAGCACGGGCTCGATCACCACGGAGCGGTCGTCGGTCGTGCGCATCAGGATGCGCGGTTCATCGTCGGCCGTCGGGTAGTCCACCTGGATGGCGAACATGAAGCGGTCGAGCTGCGCCTCGGGCAGCGGGTAGGTCCCCTCGAGCTCGATCGGATTCTGCGTGGCGAGCACGAGAAAGGGGGCCGGCAGGTCATAGGTCGAGCCGGCGGCGGTAACGCGCCGCTCCTGCATGGCCTCGAGCAAGGCCGCCTGCGTCTTGGGCGGAGTGCGGTTGATCTCGTCCGCCAGCAAAATGTTGGTGAATACGGGACCCTGGCTGAAGCGGAAGCGGCGACGCCCGGTATCGCCATCCTCCTCGAGAATATCGGTCCCCGTGATGTCGGCCGGCATGAGGTCCGGCGTGAACTGGATGCGTTTGGACTGCAGGGCCAGCGCCTGGGCCAGCGTCCGCACTAGGAGGGTCTTGCCCAGCCCCGGGGCGCCGATCAGCAGGCAGTGCCCCTGCGCGAAGAGGGCCACCAGCACCTCGTCGATGACCGTCTCCTGACCGACGATGACGTGCCCGATCTGTTCCAGAAGCCGTTCGCGCGCCTGTCGCAGCGCCGCCACGGACGCCTCGACGCGGGCGGACTCCTCCGCGGAGGGGGTGTAAACCGAGTCGTCGGGGACCGGAAGTACGGACACGTTGGATGGCCCCCTAGACGAGCTTCCGGGCGATCATGGTTTCGGCGATCTGCACGGCGTTCTGGGCTGCGCCCTTACGGATGTTGTCGCCCACCGCCCAGAGCGCCAGGCCGTTCTCGGCGGAGGGGTCGGCGCGGATTCGGCCCACCTGCACGTCGTCGCCATGCTGCACTTCGAGCGGCGTTGGAAACTCCGCCTGGGCCAGATCGTCGCGGATGCGGATGCCGGGGCTGGCCGCAAGGATCTCGCGCGCCCGTTCCGGCGGCATGGGGGCGGAGAACTCCAGGTGCAGGGCTATCGAATGCGCGTAGAAGACCGGCACGCGGACGCAGGTCGCCGCGACGCGCAACTCCGGCGCGCCGAGGATCTTGCGGCTCTCGAAGAGCATCTTGGCCTCCTCGGAGGTGAAGCCCGGCATCTCGGGCTTGAGCCCGCCGATCTGCGGTAGCACGTTGAAAACGATCTGTCGCGGGTAGACCGACGCCGTCAGCGGTTGCCCGGCAGCCCAGGCGCGCGCCTGGCGGTCGAGTTCGTCGATGGCCGCGCGTCCGGTGCCGCTGACCGACTGGAATGTGACGGCCGTGAAGCGGCGCAGCGGAACGGCGCGGTGCAGCGGGGCCAAGCCCATCAGCGTGATGATCGTGCTGCAGTTGGGGTTGGCGATCAGCCCCTGGTGGGCGTCGAGGGCCGCCGCGTTGATTTCCGGAATGACCAGCGGCACGCGCGGATCCATGCGGAAGTCGTCGCCGTTGTCGATGACGACGCACCCGCGCCGGACGGCCTCCCAGCCGAACTGCTTTGAGGCGCCCTTGGCACCCTCGGTTCCGGCAAAGAGGACGATGTCGAGGCCGTCGAAGGCCTCCGGCGTGGTCTCGACGACATGGAACGTCTCGCCGGCAACCAGCTCGTCGCGCGCGGAGCGCGCCATGATGCGGATTTCCGACGCCGGAAAACCGCGCTGGCGCAGAACCTTGACCATTTCAGTCCCGACCGCGCCGATCCCGACCAAACCAACCCGATACTTCTTCATGAAACCTTCTCGTCTCCATGCCCGGGACACGAACCATGCCCCACGACCAGGGAAAGGTAGTCAGTGTACCGGAATCGCCCGCCTACGGCAAGAACCGCGACAGAACCGTGACGGATTGACATGCAGGATCAAATCCTGCATAGTTTCCCGCGCATCAACCTTTAAAGCGAGTCGGGCGGACGAAACGACAAGGAACCACGTCGCCACATGCCGCAGATTCCGCCCCCGAATGCACTTGCCGTTTCCAGTTGCCGCCGACCCGCATCCTAGCGGGGGCCGCGCGTGTGCGCTCGTGCGCGAGCGCAAGCTCGTGGCGCCAGCCCCTATGGCCGCGTTTGCGCGCGACGTGCTGCGCCATCACTGCATGCCGGATCCGCTGCACCCCGGCGGGCTGGTCGAGTCCATCTACTTCGACACGCCCCGTTTGGCCGCCTACTGGGAGAAGGCCGACGGCGACAACCTGAAGCGCAAGATCCGCGTGCGCTGGTACCCAACAGCCGATCCCGCAGACGCGCCGCGGACGCCGGCCGGCCGCGGCACGATCCAGGCCTTCTTCGAGATCAAGGACCGCCTGGGGGCGGCCCGCGAGAAACTGCACCGCGGCTTCCAGATGGATGCCGACCTGCTGCAGTACGCGTCCCTGAACGACCCCGACCTGCTGCGGCCCATCCGCCGCCAGGCGCAGGCCATGGACGTGGCCATGGCGGAGCTGATCGTGCCGAC
>CAYRPP010000072.1:0-7920 GCA_964426115.1 uncultured Lentisphaerales bacterium
GCGCCCCGCCCAGTTCGAGGCCCTGGCCCGGCAGGTGCGGCGCATCCGCGAGGTGATCCACCCATGACCGTAGGGATCATCGGCATGGGACTGATCGGCGGCTCGCTGGCGCGGGCGCTGACCGCGCACACGGCGCACCGCGTGCTGGGGTGGGACCGCGAGGCGGCCACGCGCGAGGCGGCGCTCGGCTGCGGCGCCATCCGGGGGCTGCTGGCGCCGGATGCGCCCCTGGCCTGCGACGTGGTCGTCGTCGCGGTGCCGCCGCGCGCGACACTCGACGTGCTGGAGGCGCTGGCGCCGCGCGCCGCGCCGGGCACGCTGGTGGTCGACTGCTGCGGCGTCAAGCGCGCGGTCTGCGCGCGCGGCTTCGCCCTGGCCGCGCGCCACAACTTCACCTTCATCGGCGGCCACCCGATGGCCGGGCGCGAGCACGCCGGCTTTGCCGCCGCCCTGCCGACCCTCTTCCGCGGCGCCAGCATGCTGCTGGTGCCCGACGCGCGCGCGACCCCGGCGCAGCGGCAACAGGCCGCGGATCTGTTCCGCGACGCCGGCTGCGGACAGGTGGTCTTCACCACCCCCGAGCACCACGACCGCATGATCGCGCTGACCTCGCAGCTCGCGCATGTGGTCTCCAACGCCTATGTCAAGAGCCCGCGCGCCGCGGGGCATGCCGGCTTCTCGGCGGGCAGTTTCGCGGATCTCACGCGGGTCGCGCGCCTGGACGAGCGCCTGTGGTGCGAACTGTTCATGGAGAACCGGGACAACCTCCTGGTCGAGATCGACATGCTGCAAGACGCCCTGCGGCAGTACCGCGACGCGCTGGCGGCGGAAGATGCCGTGCGGCTGACGGAACTGCTGAAGGCGGGGCGCGAACGCAAGGAGAGCCTATGAGCGCGGAAACGCAGAAGGAATCCATCGGCACGGCTCTGGAACAGTGCCGCAAGGAGATCGACGCTGTCGACGCGGAGCTGGTCGCGCTGATCAAACGGCGCATGCGCGTGGTCGCGGAGGTGGCGGCGGCCAAGAAGGCCGCCGGCACGCCCGTGCTGGACGCCACGCGCGAGCGTCAGTTGCTGGCCAAGGTCTCGGCCCTCGCGGGCGCGGAATTCGAGACCATGATGCGCAGCGTCTTCTCGATGCTGATGGATGTCAGCCGGAGCTACCAGCACAAGCTGGCAGGCTTCACGTCCCCGCTGGCCGCGGAGATCGCGGAGGCCCTTGCCGCCACCCCGCAGCTCTTCCCGGCGCGGGCCGTCGTCGCGTGCCAGGGGGCCGAGGGCGCCTTCTCGCAGATGGCGTGCGACAAGCTCTTCGCCTCGCCCGAGATCATGTACAGCAGCAGCTTCGAGGGTGTCTTCCAGGCGGTATCGAGCGGCATGTGCGCGTACGGGGTGCTGCCGATCGAGAACAGCCTGGCCGGATCCGTGACGCAGATATACGACCTGCTCCGCCGTTACGACGTCAAGATCGTGCGCTCCGCACGCCTGCAGATCGCCCACGCGCTGCTGGCGCGCCCGGGCACGACGCTGGCGCAGGTGCGGGAGATCTTCTCGCACGAGCAGGCGCTGCTGCAGTGCGCGCCCTATCTGGGCACGCTCAAGGGCGTCAAGACCACGGCTTGCGACAACACCGCCGTGGCCGCACGGCGCGTGGCCGAATCCGACCGCACCGACATCGCGGCCATCGCCTCGAAGGCCTGCGCCGAGCACTACGGGCTAGATATCCTGGCCGACGGCGTGCAGGGCAACGACGGCAACTACACGCGCTTCGTCTGCATCTCCCGCCGCCTCGAGATCTACCCGGGGGCGAACCGCACCAGCATGCTGATGGAGCTGCCCAACCGCCCGGGCGCCCTCTACCGCGTGCTGGTGCGCTTCTACGCGCTGGGCATCAACATGGTCAAGCTCGAGAGCCGCCCCCTCCCCGGCTCCACGTTCGACTTCATGTTCTACGTCGAGGTCGACGCGCCGGTCTACGCGCCGGCCTTCATGCAGCTCATGTCCGAGCTGGACGTCGAGCTGGCGCGCTTCCGCTACCTCGGCAGCTACCTCGAATTGGTATAGGCACACCATGGACTGGACCATCCACCCCCTGCCCGTCCTGCGCGGCACGCTGCGCGTGCCGGGCGACAAAAGCCTCTCGCACCGGCTGGCGCTGATGTGCGCGCTCTCCCGCGGCCGTTCGCGGCTGCACGGGTTCCTCGACAGCCAGGACTGCCTGCACGCGCTCGACGCCATGGCGGCGCTGGGCGCGGGCGTCCGCCGCCACGGCACGGAGGTGGAGATCGAGGGCACGGGGGGAACGCTGCAGACCCCGGCCGGTGATCTCGACATGGGCAACTCAGGGACGCTGACGCGCCTTCTGGCGGGGCTGGCGTCCGGGTTTCCCGTCACGGTGCGCCTCTTCGGCGACGCCTCGCTGCAGTCGCGGCCGATGCGGCGCATCCTGGAGCCGCTGCGGCGGATGGGGGCCGACGCCGTCGCGGAGGGGCCCGGGGAACGCGCGCCCCTGCGCATCCGCGGCGGCACCCTCGCGGGCATCGACTACGACTCGCCGGTGGCCTCGGCCCAGGTCAAGTCGGCCCTGCTGCTGGCCGGCCTGCGCGCGCGCGGCACGACGCGCATCCGCGAGCCGGCTCCCTCGCGCGACCACACCGAGCGACTCTTCCGCGCCCTCGGGCTGCCAATCGCCCGCGAGGGGCTGCAGGCGACGCTGCAGGGCAGCGACGGCCGGGCGCCCGACCTGCCCGCCCGCGAATGGCGCATTCCGGGCGATCCCTCCTCGGCCGCCTTCTGGCTGGCCGCCGCCGCCGCCACCCCGGGCGCCGCGCTCACGGTGCGCGATGTCGGGCTCAATCCGACGCGCACGGCTTACCTCGATGTCCTGCGGGAGATGGGCGCCGAAATCGCCTTCTCGCCGCTCCGCGAGGCGGAGTGGGAGCCGCAGGGCGATGTCACGGTACGCGGATCGGCGCTACACGGGGTGGAGATCGGCGGGGCGCGGATCGCCAATCTGATCGACGAACTACCCGTCCTGGCGGTGGCCGCCGCGGCGGCGACGGGCGTGACCCGCATCCGCGACGCGGCGGAGCTGCGCGTTAAGGAGTCGGACCGCATCGAGACGGTGGCGCGGATGCTGCGGGCCGTCGGCGTGGAGGTCGAGGTCTTCCCCGACGGCATGGCCATCCAGGGCGGCGCGGCGATCCGCGGCGGCGTCATCGAGTCGGCCGGCGACCACCGCATCGCCATGTCGGGAGCGATGCTCGCCCTGCGTGCGGCGGCGGCGGTAACCGTGCGTGACACGGACTGCGTCGCGACTTCCTACCCCGGCTTCGATGCGGCGCTGCGCGGCCTGCGGTAGGCATGCGCCAAGAGGCTTGGGAAAAGCTTACAGGATCGGCGGCGGAATGTGGCCCGTCCCGATGGCCGGCAGGCCGTTGAGCCACGAGCGCAGGCGGAGGGGTGTGTCCAATGGAACGACTGGTCGCGATATTGATCGCCGCGCACATGGTAGCGGACTTCCTGCTGCAACCCGGCTGGCTGGTGCGGAACAAGCGCCAGGCCGGCCACCTGCTGTTGCACGGCGCCATCCACGCGGTTGCCGTGTACGCTGCCGTGCAGGCATGGGGCCTGTGGCAACTGCCGGCCCTCGTCCTGCTCTCCCATGTGGCGATCGATGCCATCCGCGTGCGGCGTCCTGATACAGCATCCAGTTTCGTGGCGGACCAGGCGGGGCATGTCGCGGCGCTGATCGGTTCCGCCGCGCTGTTGCGCGCCTCCGGGGTGGTGGATGGTTTTGGCGGGTGCTGGTATGCGGCGATCACGGGCTTTGGTGGATTCGTCGCCACGGTGCAGGGCTCGCGCTTCCTCCTGGATAAGGTCTCGAAGGCGATGCAGGCAGATAACAATCTCGACGCGGGAGGCCTGGAGAGCGGCGCCAGGATCATCGGGCAGCTCGAACGCGCGCTCATCTTCGCCTCCGTCCTGTGCGGCTATTGGGATGGCGTCGGCTTCCTGGCCGTGGCCAAGGCCATCCTGCGTTCCAGGGACACCGCTGATCGCAGGCTGGCCGAGTACGATCTGATCGGGGCGCTCTCGAGCTTCGGGCTCGCCATCCTCCTGTCAGCGGCGACAAAGTGGGCCATGGGGCTCTAGGTTCCGCCATGAGCATGTTCTTGCCCGCGGGAAACAATAGTTCCAGCACGCCCCAATTCCGGCCCTGCCAACAAACGGTGGCGAAGGCCCATCGAAGCGCGCTATAATGGCTTCCCTACGAAACTCAGCGGAACGCTGGACGAAGTTGGGCCATGTCTCGAATCCTGCTCCGGACTACCTATGACAAGCAAACCACGATGGCGAACCCCAATGTCATTGTCTATCGCCCCGGGAGTCCGATGATGGACAGGGCAGAGGCGCCCGCTCCGGCGCTGACCGAGGGTCCCTACGTCGTCCGGCGCACGGAAACCAGCTTGTGGGTCATCTGGCAGACCTCGGTCAAGACGACGGGCGGCATCCTGATCCGGGAAGCTGGCACCGAGGAGTTCCGGACGTGCTGGATGGTGAACGACGCCGGCGAGATCTACGGCGACAATCTGGATCACTGGGTGTGTGTGCGGGGCCTCAAGCCCGCAACCACCTATGAATACCTGGTCTTCCGCCGCGATCACGACGATACGATCGTCAACTTCACCCAAAACCCGTTCGGCACTTCGACACTAGACGCGGACGAAGGCACGCGCATCGTCAACGGCCCCTACCTGTTCAACGCAGACACCCGCGCCGTCTCGATCGGCTGGCGCACCAGCGTCCCCCTGGGTGCCGGGATTGACATCCGCAAGGCCGGCGATACCGACTTCCGGACTGTCTGGCAGACGGCCGGGCACCAGATCCAGGTCAACAGCTCCGTCCACATTGTCGACATCGGGAATCTCGAGCCCGGTTGCACCTACGAATACCGGCCGGTGGCGTACGACCCAGACCGGACGCGGCGCGTCCACGGCGAGGGGCTCTACACCTTCCGGACATTCACGCCGCGCAAGGACGCGTACCGCGTGCTCTTTCTGTCCGACCAGCACGCGCATACCGACATCCAGGCCAAATTCCTGCGCCTTGGGGAGGTCCGCAAAGCCGACTTCGTGGTCTACGGCGGCGACAACCTGTGGGACGGATTCCACGAGGACGGCGGGCTCGGCCTCTTCTCCGATTTCATCGACTGCGCCGTGGAGCACCACGCCAAGGAGATTCCGGGCGTCTTCGTCCGCGGCAACCACGAGTGGAGCGGCAGGTACTCGAACGAATGGATGAGCTGGCTGCGCACGCGCGACGGTAAGACCTACTACGCCTTCCTCCACGGCAGGGTCTTCTACATCGTCCTCGATTCCGGCAACTGCAGCGCCGGAGATCTCTTCAGCCACGCCGAGCAGGTGTTTCAGGATCAGCGCGAATGGCTGCTCACCAGGATTCTGCCGTCGGACGCTTTCAAAAGCGCCGCCTTCCGGGTAGTCATCACCCACATCGCCACCCACGGACAGAGCGACGGGGCCAGCCAGCAGATGATGCGGAAATACTTCATGGATCTCATCAACCGCGCCGACCCGCAGTGCCTCATCCACCTGATGCTGGCCGGCCACGAGCACCGCTACATGCGCGTCGATCCGCGCAGCCCCGCGTGCAAGGTCTTCCCGTACAACTACGACGGCAAGCAGGCGCGCGCCGTCTCCGGCGAGGCGTTCAATTACGCCATGGTCTCGAACGACGGACCGACCTGCGGCGGGCTCGACGCCACGCTCGTTATCATGGATGTCACGCCGGACAAGCTTGTCCTCCAGACGCTCGGCCCCGACGGAACCCGGATCGACGCGTTCTCCATCGACCAGAACGGTAACGTGACGGACGACATGCCCGTTCCCGAATACCCCTACTGACAACACCGGGCTCCGACACCAAAAAGGCCTTCCGACGGCTGCCGGTGGCTTAGAAGATGGGCACGGAGTCGCTGATGCCCTCCGGAAAGTTGTGGTTGTGTCTCGCGTTCCGGCGGGATGCGCGGTCAAGGGGCAACCGGCGATTGACGCGGCGCGGGGTTTTGGGCATGATCAACCGGCATGGAGACGCTCTATAACGGCATCGTACTGCCGGCGGCGTGGCCGCCACGGACCGAGTCGCCGCGCGACATGCAGCCGATGCGCGTGCCCTATCTCGATCACCCGCCCGAAGTCATCCCCATCGACATCGGCCGGCAGCTTCTGGTGGACGACTTCCTGGTCGAGGAGACGCAGTTCGCGCGCCACTTCTGCCGTCCCGTCAAGCACCCGGGCAACCCCGTCTTCTTCCCGCAATCGCCGTCCGAGTGCGAGGCCTCCTACCCGCCCACCGCCATTCCCAAGTGCGGCGGCGTCTGGTACGACGCGCGCGACCGCCGCTTCAAGATGTGGTACATGGCGGGCTATCTCGGCGCGATGGCCTATGCCACCAGCACCGACGGCCTGCACTGGACGCGGCCGTTGCTCGACCTCGTGCCGGGAACCAACCTCGTCCTTCCACGCACGATCCACCCCGACTCGGGCACGGCCTGGATCGACGAGGAGGCGTCCGACCCCTCGCAGCGCTACAAGCTGCTCGTCCGCGAGGGCAACCGGCCGGACCGGCACCGCTTTCCCGCCCACCTCTTCACCTCGGGCGATGGCGTGCACTGGACGCAGGCCGGCGAAACGGCCGACATGGATGACCGCAGCACCTGCTTCTACAATCCCTTCCGCAAGCGCTGGGTGCAGAGCATCCGTACCTGGATCCATCCGCGCTGCCGCTCGCGTCTCTACTGGGAGGATGCGGACTTTGTTCGCTCGGGCCAATGGCGGCCGGGCGAACCCCCCTTCTGGGTCGGCGCCGACACGATGGACGTGTGCGGCGACGCCCGCGCCCAGCTCTACAACCTCGATGCCGTGGCCTATGAAAGCCTGATGATCGGGTTCTTCCAGATCCTCGAGGGGCCGCCCAATCAGATCGGCCAGGCGCGCGCCGAACCGAAGCTCACGGAACTGGTGCTGGCCACGAGCCGCGACGGCTTCCACTGGCACCGACCCGACCGCCGGCCCTTCATCGGCGCCCGCCGCGAGCCGGGCTCCTGGGAGTTCGGCTACGTCGAGTCGACCGGCGGCGTCTGCCTGGTGGTCGGCGACGAACTCTGGTTCTACTACTCGGCCTACGCCGGCGACCCCGCCTGCCCGCGCGAGCCCTGGCAGGTGAGCGGGATGTACGGCAACGGCGCCGTCGGGCTGGCGAAGCTGCGGCGCGACGGCTTCGCGGCCATGCAGGCGCGCTTCGCCGGCGCCGACCTGCTGACGCGTCCGCTGACCTTCTCCGGCCGCCATCTCTTCGTCAACGCGCAGACGGCGGGCGCGCGGCTCTCCGTCGAGTGCCGGGACCGCGAGAACCATCCCATCGAGCCCTTCACACATTCCCGATGCCAGGCCTTCATGGGCAACGCGACCGCGGCCGAAGTCCGCTGGCAGGGCGCCGACACGCTGGCCGCCCTGGCGGGCCGCCCCGTCCGCTTCCACTTCAGGCTGGACCGCGGCGAGTTGTATGCTTTCTGGGTCAGCCCCTCCGAGCGTGGCGAAAGCCGCGGCTACCGCGGGGCCGGTGGCCCGATGACCGAAGGAGACGAACATCCATGAACATCGCGCACGACCTGCATGTGCACACCTACCTGTCGTCCTGCTGCCGCGACAAGGAGCGGATGACCGTTGCCAACATCTTGTCGGCAGCAGCGGCCCGCGGCCTGCGGACCGTCGGATTTTCGGATCACATCTGGACGAACGCGTCCGTGCCGCCCTCGGCGTGGTACCGCCCGCAGGATGCGACGCAGATCCGGCGGCTGCGCAATGACCTCGCCGCGCTGAGCCCGTCGCCGGTGCGCGTC
>CAYRPP010000073.1:0-7815 GCA_964426115.1 uncultured Lentisphaerales bacterium
CCCCTGCGCCCTTCTCGCACAACCCTTGACCAGCCTAATATAGAGTGTCCCAACGCCTCGCTTGCGCTGCACATAGGTTCGTTCTATTATACGCCTGTTTTCTGTCAAACCGGAGCGGATTACTTCATGAGCTTTACGATTGTCAGCGGACTTTTCGACCACATGGTGCTGCAGCGCAACCGCGCCAACCGCAGCGAGGCGGCAATCGCCGGGAGAACGTCGGCAAAGGGATCCGTGCTGGCCACGGTGCGCGCTGGCGGACGGAAGCTGAAGGGCTTCGACCGCCGGCGCATCGGCGGCGCCGCGCGCGGCCGTTTCAGCGCCGTGCTCACGGGCCTGCCCGTTGGCGGTCCCTACGACATCGAACTGGCCGCGGGCGGCGAGAGACTGCGGGTGAGCGACGTGCTGGTCGGCGACGTCTGGCTGCTGGGCGGCCAGTCGAACATGCAGGGCTGCGGCCTCTTGACGCAGCCGCGCCTGCCCGTGGAAGACGCCGTGCGGGCCTTCTACATGGATGACCGCTGGGCGCCCGCCGCCGACCCGATCCACAACATGTGGGCCTGTGTCGATCCGGTGCACATCGCCCTCCGCGGCGGCATCCGGCCAGTCAAGCCGCCGCACGACTGGGGCGCCTGTCCCGGGCCGGCCTTCGGGCTGGAGATGCGCCGCCAGACGGGAGTTCCCCAGGGGCTCGTCGCCTGCGGGCACGGCGGCACCACCATGTCCCAGTGGGATCCTGCCAAGCGCAAGCTGGGCGGGGCCAGTCTCTACGGCGCGCTGGTGCGCCGTCTTGTAAAGAACGGCGGACGCGTGGCCGGCGTGCTCTGGTACCAGGGCTGCAGCGATGCTAACCCCGCCAACGCGCCGCTTTACACCCGGCGCATGCAAGGGCTCTGCGCCGCCCTGCGGCGTGACTGCCGCGATCCGCGGCTACCGATCGCCATCGTTCAGATCGGCCGGGTGATCGGCTGGGGAGCCGCGAACGCGGCACCCTGGAACAGCATCCAGGACCAGCAGCGCCGGCTTCCCGGAGTCGTCCGCGACCTGCTGACGGTTCCGGTCGTCGACCTGCCCCTGGACGACAACATCCACATCAGCGGCGAGAGCCAGACCGTGCTCGGCCAACGCCTCGCCGCGGCGATCCAGACACTGCGGAAGGCACCTAAGGCGCTGCCCGCGCCGATCACTCTCGGCAAGATCTCGATCGAGCACGATCGCGGCCGTACGGTGATCGTCGTCGCGTTCAACAACGTGGTCGGCCGTCTCCGCGCCGGAGGCCGTCCCCACGGCTTCGCGGTCGGAACGCTGGGCAGCACCGAGAACCACTACGATATCCGCCTCGATGACCGCAGTGCACGGATCTACACGAACCACCCCGAGGATGCCATTCTAGGGGCTGAACTTTACTACGGGCAGGGAACCAATCCCTACTGCAACATCACGGACGAGGCGGGACGCTCGCTGCCGGTCTTCGGACCAGTGCCGATCGGGGCGCCGCGGGCGCTCACCCCGTTCATCAATACGCTGCGTGTGAGCACATTCCAGCCCGGAGCGGGCAAGCTCGACGCGCTCACCTTCCCCGCATCTCTCGATACGCTGGGCTTGAAGACGCGCAGCTTCGCGACCAACTTCTGCGACCTGCATCCCGAGATTTCCGAACTGCAGGACGACGCGGTGGTGTACTACGCCTGCCGATTCAACTGCCCGTCGGCCATGCGTCTCGCCCTGCTTCTGGGCTACGACGGCCCGGTCAAGGCCTGGGTCGACGGCCGGCAGATCGCCCATGACCCGGACGGCGTCAATCCCGCCACTCCCTCGAAGTGCACCGCCCCCTTCAAGGCCGCCGCCGGCGAGCACGAGCTCCTGGTGGCGCTGGGCACGAACCACAGCGCCGCCTGGGGCATCTTCCTCCGGATCGAACGACTCGGCATTCCGTCCATCCGTCTTGCCCGCAAGCCCGAGTCGATCGTCATGCCCGAAATCAAGGAATGATTGACATACTTAAGGAACCCGCTCGCGCCCTGCAGGTCAAGGGCGCGTTCGAAGTGGTGGTGGTCGGCGGCGGCATCGGCGGCGTCGCCGCGGCCGTGGCCGCCGCCCGCACTGGTGTCTCCGTCTGCCTGCTGGAGAAGGAGTGCTCGCTCGGCGGCCTAGCCACCGTGGGCAACGTCACCGTCTGGCTGCCGATCTGCGACGGCCGCGGCCGACAGATTATCGGCGGCATCGGCGAGGAACTGCTGCGGCTCGCGGTACACGATCTCCGGCAGCCCAACAAGGCGGCGGGATTCGGCGGCGTGCCACCATGCTGGGAACCGGGCGGCGATCCGGCGGCACGGCGCCAGACCCGCTTCATGTCGCAGTTCAATCCCGCCGCCTACATCCTGGGACTCGAACGCTGGGTGTTAGATGCCGGCGTCAAGCTGCTGTACGACACCCGCCTCTGCGCCGTCAAGCGCGCACGTGGACGCATCACGCACCTGATCGTCGAGAACAAGAGCGGCCGTTCGGCCCTTGCCTGCCGTACGGCGGTCGACGCTACGGGCGACGCCGACCTCTGCTTCCTCGCCGGCGAGGAGACCGAATCGCTCGACAGCAACGTGGGGGCCGCCTGGTTCTACTACCTGAAGGACGGAGTGGCGCACCTGCACACCTCGTCGCGGGCCTTCAGCCCCAGCCTGAAGCGCGACGAACTCAAGAGCCCCGGCTACCGCGGCGACGACGCAGAGTCGGTCACCGCGCAGCTCCTCGACAGCCGCGCGCTGATCCGCGACGAGTGCGCGCGGCTCGCCGGGGCGCACCCCGGAACCGACATCCAGCCCTTCGCGCTGCCCTCCATTCCCTGTTTCCGCGCGACGCGCCGGCTCGTCGGCACGCGGTCGCTCGGCGAGCGGGACATGCATGTCTGGTCGGAGGAGGCCATCTGCCTCACAGGCGACTGGCGGCGGCGCGGTGCGGTCTTCGCCATCACGCCGGAGATGCTGCGCGGCGTGGCCAACCGCAACCTGCTGAGCGTCGGGCGCGGCATGTCAGCCGACACGACCATCTGGGACTGCACGCGCGTCATCCCGACCTGCGCCGTCACCGGCGAGGCCGCCGGCGCGGCGGCAGCGATGGCCTGCCGCGACTGCGCGGGCAATGTCCACCGCGTGCCGACCGCGTCGCTGCAGGCAATGCTCCGCGAGCGGGGCAACCTGATCGATCCCGCGCTCGTCGCGCCCCTCCCCGATTGACGCGCGCGTCAGCACGAGTCGCACAGGACGTGCAGAACCGCGGTCCCGTCTCCAGACCGGCCGTCCCGGAGGTCCGGCCCCACCCTGCGTCACAGACTCCCGGTTGCGTCCGATACAGTGGCGCGGAACCTATGGAGTGCCGGGAAGGATTACCGCTCGTTTTCCCGTCCCTGATAGGGGCCGGAGTCAATCCGCATACCGCTTCCGACGTCGCGGGATGGGAGACGTGGACCTGCCGGAGCGAATTAGGACGACAGCAGACGCAAACCGTCTCCGTCGACGACCTCACCATCGGGATGATGCCGTCGCTGGTGCGGCTGACCGAGCGCCTCAAGTCCACCATCCGCGGTCTTTCCAACGACCAGCAGTACCAGATGAGCCGGGCAACGATTCACGCGACCGGAAGCGCGATGCGGATACCCGGGCTGGCGCAGATGATCGCCGGGCAACTCGGCCATTCGGTAACGCCCTTCAGCAGCGAGACACATCCCGCCATCGAAGGCTGCAAGACCGTAATGAAGGAACTGCACCTTCTCAAGCTCAAGCAAAAAATCCTATGAAGCGGCCCGGAAAGGACGGGCTAGCCCTGGACTGGCGCCTGGAACGTGAAGGTGAAGCGCAGACGGCCCGTGCGCGCCGGCCGGCGCATTACCAGCCGGATGGTATGCAGCCGCTTGCCCCACACCGGCGAGAGCCGTGTGTCGTCGAGGGGGATCTCGCCGAGCGTAATGTCCACGCCCTCCGCCTCGACGGTGATCATACCGTTGGCCGAGGCCACGGCGCCGGGCAGCATCCGTGACTCCAGGCGCACGCGGCCGCCCGCTTCCAGCGACGGCGCCGAGGGGGTCAGCAGAACCATGGCAATCTCGCCGACATCGGCGGTCAGCGTGTAGTGATCCGTCACGGTGACACGGTCGCCGCGCACCAGTTCGATCTCCCGCCGCCACTGCCCGATCCGGGCCTCGGGCGGATAGGCATCCCGCAGGTCGAGCGTGAAGCGCATCCGCGCGTCGTCCGCCTCGTACGCCACGTCCCGGGCGCGGTACGCCGCGCCCGCCAACTGCTCGACACCGTCCAGCACCGGCAGCAGCGAGTGGAACGACGAGCGCATCGTCCAGATCTTGTAGCGTTCCGGACTGAACGTCTGGCGCGTGTACTCCCCTACCCCGGCATCGACGATCAGCGGCGCGCCGTCATGGAAGACGATGAAGCTGCCGATATCGTTGTGGTTGTGGCTCTCGGCATTGTGGCCGCCCTTGGCGGCGACAAACCAGCCCTCCGCCGATCCGGCGCGATCGCGCGCGGTCACCACCTGCGTGTCGGGCAGCCAGGCGTCGCGGACCATGGGCGGCGGCGTCTCGACCGCCAGCGTGATCGGAAAGCGGAATAGCGCCTGCAGGGCGCGGTTGAGATCGCTGCCGAAATCGACGGCGGCGCCCGCCTGGCCGCCAGCCGCCCGAAGTCCCAGACGCCAGGTGCGATCGCGGTCGGAGTCGGCAGCGCCGCGCGTCCCCGCCTGCGCCTGCTGACAGAGGTAGGCTCCCAGTTGCATGAGGTCGTTGTCGCCCGTGCGGACGCCGTAGCCGTAGACGGAATGCGTGGGAGGCGTAAACCGGGCGCTGGCGTCGGCGAAGTTGACGAACCAGGTGTCGGCGATATGTACCGCGACCATGTACCGGCCCAGCGCTTGGATGAGCGGATCACCGTAGAAGTCCAGCGCGCCCCGCGAGGCGCTCTTGAGTATCTCCAGCGCGTCGAGCACCGAGGCGGCGGCGCGCCCCCAGTAGGAGGGCCCCTCGTCGCAACCGCCGTCGGCGGGCATCCGCGCCAGGAATCGGTCCAGGCAGCCCGCCGCCTTGTAGACCGCGGCTGTCCGCCGCCCGGCTTGCTCGTCGGCCAGCAGGGCGCAGGCGAGCCAGTTGGATACGATCCACGGCGTCCAGTTGTTGAGCATCCGCCCGGGATCGTCGAGACCCATCCACCAGTAGTCGTCGTGCGCCAGCGCGGGCTCGATGATCCGCTGTTCAATCTCGCGCCGCAGCCGCGCGGGCAGCAGCGCCGAGACGGCGCCCAGTTCGTCGCCCAGCAGGTAGAGCGTCCAGGCGACCAGACTGCCGCTCTCCGCGGCGAAGAGGTCGACGACCGGGGCCAGCGGATCGGGCAGGCCGGCGTGCTCCGCCGGGCCCCCGATGTGGGCCGGGAGGCACCAGGAGGTCTCTTCGCAGAGGCACCAGAGGCCGTTGACGATCTCATCAATGAAGCGTCCGCGCCCCTCACAGCACTCGGCCAGCACCAGTGCGACCAGCGCATAGCGGCGCGCAAAATAGGGTGTCTCGTACCGCCGTCGGTTGCCATCGCGCCGAAAGGCGAGTATTTCGGTCGCGGGAAGCGGAGGCCACGGCTCGCCGAGCCACCGCTCCCCAGCCGCAATGCATGCCGCGCGCGTGGCCTCTGGCAACGATTCCCACCCCGCGCGCTCGGCGCATCGGGGATAGGGACGCCACTGCCCGGGGGGCTGGAGCGTGTCGTCGGGAAGCTGGATCAACTGCTGGCAGATCATGCGTGTCGTTCCTTAAGTGCTTCTGGCCCGAGGCTCAGGCCATGTGTTCCGCCTGTTCGCGCGGGATCGCCCAACGCAGGGGTTCGCCCGCCAGGAAGCGGCGGCACTCCCCGACGGCGAGTTCACCCATGCGGGCGCACTCGCCGGCGAGCGAGCCGGCAATATGCGGTGTGAGAAAGACATTGGGCAGCGTATAGAGCGGCGACCCGGGCGCGGGCGGTTCGGGATCGGTCACGTCGAGCAGCGCCGTCAGATCGGGCCGCTGCCGGAGCACCTCGATCAGCCCCGGCTCGTCGACCACGGCGCCGCGGGCAGTGTTGATGAAGGCGGCGTGGGGCTTGAGCGAGGCCAGCAGCTGGCGCGTGATCAGGCCGCGCGTGGATGGGAGCGACGGTGTGTGGATGGACACCACCTCGCTCTCGGCAAAGAGCGTCTCCAGACTGCACAGGCGAACCTGGAGCTTGAGCGCGTCGGTCTGCTCCTGCGTGTAGAAGGGATCGTAGGCCAGGACGCGCAGGTCGTGCGCTTGCAGACGCCTGGCCAGCAACTGGCCGATCATGCCTAGCGAGACGATGCCGACAGTCGAGCCGTAGGCGCCGGCGATCCCCTCGTGCGTATGGTTGCGGGTGGCTCGGGCGGCGGCGGCGAGGCTCCAGGCCCGTTTGAGCGCCAGGATGATCTGCGCCTCCGCGAACTCGGCCACGGGCACCGCATTCGCCGCGTAACTGCTGGTGATCGGAATCTTACGCGCCCAGAAGGCCTCGGTCGTCACGGCACGGATCGAGCCGGCGCCATAGAAGACCGCTTCCAGACGCGGCATCTGATCCAGCAGCGCGGCCGTCAGCGCCGGCGTGCCCCAGCCCCCGAAGAGCAACTGCACCCCGGCCAGCACGTCCGGACCGGGCGGCACCGGCGCCGCGCCGGGAAGCGGATCGAGTATCTCCACCAGATCCCGGAGCGCCTCCATCTGCCGCGGTCCGTAGATGCGGCGGAACGCATCAGCCCCGAGGAGAAATAGGGCTTTCTTTTTCATGTGCGGAAGTCTACCTTCTGCGCGTGACGGGGTCAATTACCGTACTTGCTGAACTGCCATGAGCTTGCTCCCGGGACTGGTTTCCATCTCCTTCCGCGGCCGGACGCCGGCGGAATTGATCGCGGCGTGCGCGCGCGCAGGGCTCAAGGGCATCGAGTGGGGCGGCGACATCCATGTGCCCCACGACGACCTGGCCGTGGCCCGCGAGGTGGCGGCACGCACCCGCGATGCCGGACTGCAGGTGGCCGCCTACGGCTCCTACTACCGCGTCGGACGCGACGAGTCGCAGCAGGTCGCCTTCGCGCGGGTTCTCGAAACCGCCGCCGCGCTGCAGGCGCCGCTCATCCGCGTTTGGGCCGGCGAGCAGGGCTCGGCCGAAACAGGTCCCGCCGACAGGCAGCGGATCATCGCGGAGAGCCTGCGCATCGGCCGGATGGCGCGCGCGGCGGGACTCATCGTCGCCTTCGAGTTTCACGGCGGCACGTTGACCGACACGACCGACTCAGCCCTGGAACTCATGCAGGCCACGGCCGAGACGGGACTCTGTGGCTACTGGCAGCCGCCCGTCGGCTGGCAGCACGCGGAGCGGCTCGACGCGCTGCGCCGACTGCGCCCCTATCTCGCGAACCTGCATGTTTACCAATGGGCGCCCGACGGTAGCCGGGAACCTCTGGCCTCCGGCATAAGCGACTGGGGCGTTTTTCTGGAGGAGGCCGCCATGGCGCCGCTGCCCGAGGGGCTGACGCAACGCTGGGCGCTGCTGGAATTCTTCAAGGACGACAGCCTGACCCAGTTTCAGCAGGACGCGGCGACGCTGATCCGCATGCTGGGAAGCTAGCGCTCGCTACGCGGGATGGCGAGCACGAACAGCACGGGGTGGCCCCAGAAGCGCTTGCCGAAACCGCCGTTGTCGAGAATGACCAGGAACGAGCCGTCGTCCGAGATGTTCATGCCCCAGACCCCGTCGCCGAAGGAGAGGCCATACTGCTCCT
>CAYRPP010000074.1:0-7752 GCA_964426115.1 uncultured Lentisphaerales bacterium
GCGCGCCGGTTCCGGGAGTGCGCCCAGTTCCTGGCCGTCCAGCCACACCTCGCCGCCATCCGGCCGGTCGAGCGCCCCGAGGATCGCCAGCAGCGTCGACTTGCCGGAGCCGGATGGTCCCACCAGCGCCAGCGAGCCCCCGGCCGGCACGGAGAGATCAATGCCGCGGAGTACGTCGATGCGCACGCCGCCATCCGTGGTGAAGCTCCGTGTCAATCCCCGCGCGTCGATCGGACTGCCCATGGGCGGGAC
The DNA here is from genome assembly GCA_964426115.1 of uncultured Lentisphaerales bacterium. Lineage (GTDB taxonomy): Bacteria > Verrucomicrobiota > Kiritimatiellia > RFP12 > JAAYLN01 > JAAYLN01. The sequence continues at coordinate 253 of CAYRPP010000074.1, forward strand.
TCCTGGAGGCGCCTTACGCCTTGGCGCGCACGCGCGCGACGAACCGCGCCATGCGCGTCATGGCCTCGCGGATCTGCTCGATGTCCGTGGCGTAGGCGCAGCGCACGTAACCCTCGCCGCAGGCGCCGAAGGCGCTGCCCGGCACGCAGGCCACCGACTCCTCGTCGAGAAAGCGCATGGCGAAATCCCGGGAGGAGAGCCCGGTGGTGCGGATCGACGGGAAGGTGTAGAAGGCGCCCTGTGGCACGTAGCAGTCGAGGCCCATCTCGGCGAAGGCGGCGCACATCAGGTTGCGGCGGTCGCGGTACGAGTCGCGCATGGCGGCGATATCATCCCACCCGTTGTCGAGGGCCTCGACGCCGGCCTTCTGGCTGACGACGGGCGCGCACATCATGCCGAACTGGTGCACCTTCATCATGGCCTCGACCAGCTCGGCCGGGGCGCAGACGAAACCCAGACGGAAACCGGTCATGGCCCAGGCCTTGGAGAAGCCGCCGAGGAAGATGGTGCGCTCGCGCAGGCCCGGAATCTGGGCCACCGACACGCGCGCGGCCTCGTAGGTCAGCTCGGAATAGACCTCGTCCGTCAGCAGCAGCAGGTCGTGGCGTGTGACGAAGTCGGCGATCATCGCGGCGCGCGCCGCATCCAGCACGGCCCCGGTGGGATTGCAGGGAAAGTTGATCAGCAGGGCGCGCGTGCGCGGCGTGACCTTGGCCTCCAGCGCCTCGAGCGTCAGCCGGAACTCGTCCTCCGCGCGCGTCTCGACCGGTACCGGCACCCCGTGCGCCATGCGGATGAGCGGGGCGTAGGCCACGAAGCAGGGTTCGTGGTAGAGCACCTCGTCGCCGGGCGAGACGGTCGCCCGGATGGCCAGGTCGAGCCCCTCGCTCACGCCGACGGTGATCAGGGTCTCGGTCTGCCAGTCGTAGGCGAGGCCGCCGTAGGAGCGCCGGAGATAGCGGCAGACCGCCTTGCGCAGCTCGCCGAGGCCCAGGTTGGCGGTGTAGCGCGTCGCGCCGTGCTCGATGGCCGCGATGGCCGTCTCGCGGATGTGCCAGGGCGTGACGAAGTCGGGCTCGCCGATGCCGAGGCTGATGATGTCGCTGCGCGTGGCGACGATGTCGAAGAAATCGCGGATGCCCGAGCGCGGCAGGCGGCGGACATGCTCCGCGACGAAATCAGGGCGTGACTTGGAGTCGTTCATCGTGGTTCCATTGTTCCAGCATGACGCCCTGGTCCTTGTAGGTCTTCAGCATGAAATGCGTCGCGGTGGAGAGCACGCCCTCCATGTTGGCCAGCTTCGAGCTGACGAACCGGGCCACCTCCTGGAGGTTGCGTCCCCGCACAAAAAGCAGCAGGTCGTAGCCGCCCGACATCAGGAACATCGACTCGACCTCGTCGAAGCGTCCGACACGGTTGGCGATACGGTCGAATCCTCCATCCTGGGCGGGGCGGATGCGCAGCTCGATCACGGCGCGCACGCTGTCGTCGTCCAGCAGTTCCGTGTTGATCAGCGCCTGGTAGCCGCGGATGACGCCGCGCGCCTCGTAGTCGCGCATGCGGGCCGCGACATCCGCCGCCGGCTCGCCAAGCTGCTGCGCCAGGTTTTCCGCCGTGGTGCGCGCGTTGGCTCTAAGCAATTGAAGAAGACGGTCCATTTCCTTGCTCCTTGTCGCTGCGGGATCATCCCCGGTTCAGTTCGCGGCTGCGCCGGGCGGCCGCCGCGAGGGTGCGCTCCAGCACGCGGGCGACGCCCGACTTCTCCAGCACGGCCATGCCGGCCGCCGTCGTGCCCTTGGGCGAGCAGACCGCCTGGATGAAGGCATCCGGATCCTGGCGGCGTTCGCGGAGGTACCGGGCCGTGCCCAGCATGGTCTGGTTGGCCAGCAGACGGGCGGCGTCGGCGGGCAGCTCCAGCGCCTCGGCGGCGCGGGCCATCGCCTGCATGAGGAAGGCGAAGAAGGCGGGGCCGGAACCGCTTAGCGCCGTGACAGCGTCGAAATGCCTCTCATCGAGCTCCAGCACCTCGCCGCAGCTCGCCAGCAGCCGGGCGACCAGGCGGCGGTCGGACGCCCGCGCCGTCGTCCCCGGCGTGAAGACGCTCATGCCGGCTCCGACGCTGACGTTCAGGTTCGGCATGACCCGCACGACGCGGGCGCATCCGCCCGCCAGCGCCTGCAGGCGCGCGAGGCTCTTGCCGGCGGCGATGGAGATCAGCAGGTGACGGCGGGTCAGCGTGGGCGCCAGCGACTCCAGCACGCGGTCGAGATCCTGCGGCTTGACCGCCAGGAAGATGGTGTCGCAGGCGGCCGGCAGGTCGCGCGGATCGGCGACAACCTTCACTTTGTAGAGGCGCCGAACCTGCGCGCGCCGCTCAGCGACTGCGTCGCAGGCGATGAGTTGCGATGGAGGCAGACCGGCCGTGCGGATGAGCGAGCCAAGGATCGCCTCGCCCATCTTGCCGACGCCCAGGAAACCGATGGTACCCATGTTGTGCTCCGTCGCGCGCTCAATAGCCCCGGCTGGCCAGCTTGTTCTGCAGCTCGACCTGGAAGGCCTGGACATCCTCGTGCGAAGGACGGTAGCCCGGCTTGCTGACGGACGAGAGACCGAGGCGGCCCATCTGGTCGAGCATCCACTTGGCGGTCACGCCATCCGAGAAGGTCACGGTGCCGCTGGCGAGGGCGCCGGCCTGGACCACCCGGTCAACCGACACGCTGACGCCGCCCGTGGGCGCGTCCGCCGCCGTCTCCGGCAGTTCATCATCTTCCCCGGCCTCGCCGGCGTCGCCGCCATCCGCCGCGGCAGGCGCGGCCACCGGCTTGGGCTGCGGCTTGTCCTTAACGGGCGCGCCCAGTTCGAGCACCATCAGGCGCACATCCATGTAGGTCATCGCGACCTGGTGTTCCTCGCGCAGGCGCTTCTGCACATCCGAGAGACTGGCGCCTGCGGCCAGCCAGTTCCGGACATCCTGTTTCTGCTGTTCGGTGAGAGCCATGGCAATCCCTTTCAAATCCGTCAACATCATCCCACAGCCCATCCCCCAACGTCAAGAACGCGGGCCCTACTCGGTGCGGATGAGGTAGTAGACCGAGGGATATTCCGCGCCGATGCGGAAGGTAAGCACGCCATCCGCGTAGGTGGCGGGCAACTTGCCGACATAGAATCCCTCGGCGCTGATGCTCCAGACCTTGGCGTCGGGGTGGGCGGTGCGGATCGACACCTCGGCCTCGATCACCTCGGCGAGGATCGGGCAGTTGCCTATGTCGATCAACTGGCCGTCCATGCGCCGCTCGCCCGTGTTGCGGGCGCGCCCGATCGCCGAGAGCAGCAGGTTGTCGGACGCGGCGATCGGCGCGTCGGTCAGCGACGAGACGGCGACAACGGCGAAGTCGGTCCGCGCGTCCACCACCAGGTCGGCGGTCCGCAGCGGCCGGTTGCGCCCCAGGAAGCCGTAGACCACCTGCGAGCGCGGCGTGTCGATCCGACCGTACTCGCGGCCCCAGTTGCGGTAGAGCTCGCCGGTGTCGGAGGCAACCTCGCGCGCCGCGGCATCTAGCAGCGGGGCGTCTTGGTAGCCCAGATGCGTCTGGGCGCTCTTCGCGGGCACGCCCTCGTACTCCGTGCCGACCCGCGTGTGCTCGGGCAGCAGATCCATCGACTCGGGATTGCGCAGGCGAAGGTCGTCGACCTTGACCGCGACACTCCCGACGGCCGGGCGCACGTCGCCCCGGCGCATGATCAGCGCCGCATGGTAGAAGACACCGAACTTGGCCGGGTCGTTCCAGGTGGCGAACTGCCCTTGACGGTGATAGCCGCTGCCGATGCTCCGCGAGCTGACCTCCTGGCCCAGCGGCTGGTAGGGAGTGTGGCGGTTGCTGTAGGCATAGGTGTGGATCGTGAAGCCGGCCCAGTTCTGGAGGCAGCCCACGGCCGCCAACAGAATCGGCGACTCGGCGCGGTAGTCGCAGGGCCAGACCATGTCCCATTCAGACACGAAATAGGGCTTGTCGGGCAGACGGTTGAAGGCCAGGCCGCCGAACCGGCCCGGTTGCTGCGAGAGGGCGAGGTCGTTGCAGCGCCGGGTGGTTTCGTCGAACCGGCCCCACGAGAAATAGGCATGCCCGTCGTTGTAGTCGGTGACGTTCTGCGCGCGGGTGACGGCGCCGTTGATCGTCCAGTTCGTGCCCGTGAGCGGGATCTTGACGCCGAGGCCGCGCTGGAAGGCGATCATGTCGCGGTAGTGGCGCTCCATGGTATGCACCTTGAAGCGCACCTGATCGTCGTCGTTGGCGTCGGGATCGAACGTGTCGGGGTCGAACGCCGCGCCGTTGGCCTGTGCCCAGGCGCGGTACAGCTCGCGGTAGTGACTGAAGTACGGCTCGATGCGCGCGACCTTGCGTGAGAAGAGGTCGTCCTCGTTGACGGTCTCGGAGAGCACAATGGCCGGCTCGTCGCGGTAGGCCAGCCCGGTGTACGGGTTGACATGCGTCCACATCTGCTCCATGTAGCGCTTCTGGAGCGCGATCAGCGTCGGGTGCGTGCAGTTGAAGGGCCGGGCGCAGTCGCCCAGCGCGGCGGCGTTCTCGACGCCGTCTCCCGACTTGAACTTGCGGTAGGTCAGCATGTCCAGGTAGACATAGACGCCGTTCTTCTTGAGGCAGGCGATCAGGTAGTCGAGCCGGTCGAGGCTCTCGGGATCGGGAGCGCTTGAATTGGCCTGGCGCGGCCCCTTGGTGAACTGGAAGATGTTGGGGGTGGCCCACTCGGAGTCCATCTGGTGGAAGCGGACGATGTTGCAGCCGTACTTGGCGAGCCGTTCGGCGACCTGCTCAGCATAGGCGTGCGGCGGGAAGCAGAGGCCCGAGTTGAAGTTCGTGCCCCAGAAGCGCGCCTCGGTGCCGTCCTCGAACTCGAAATGGTCGCCGACGGCCTTCAGGAATCCATGGCGCCCGGCCGGGGCCTCGTCCGCGAAGACGAACCGCAGGTCAATGGGCGCCGTTTCGGGGTACGCGGGAAATGGAATGTAGCGCGACATGCTGATAGTCTCCTAATGCGTAATAGAACCGGTGCAGTGTCGCATTTTGTGCCTGTAATGTACAGGACAACGCTGGCAATAGGCTAGAAGCTAGCGATCAAGGCTCGCGACAAGGTTGAAACTCCGCGGCTTCCCAACCGGTCGCCGCCTCGGCCAGGACCGCGCCATCGGATTGGCGTGTGAGCCGGTGCACCAGGGTCGTGGCGTCGGCCGCGGCGGCGGCGCTGACGACGGTGTCGCCCTGCACGGCGCCCGTCTTATAGGTGATCTCCACCCGCGTCAGGCGCCAAGCCAGCCACGTCGCCGGCAAAGGCTCGAAGAGCCATTCGACGTAGTGCACGTTGTTCACGTGCCGGTTGACATCCAGATCGGCGCGCCGCACGGGCAGTTGCGTCTGCCATTCCGGAGTCCAACCCGGCGCCGCCGCGTAAGCCTCCGGCAGCTCGACGCGCGGCGTCTCCTGCGGCGCGAGCGCCATGATCTCCGGCGTCAGCCGCGCGATGCGGAGCCGCGCGACATCGACGAGCACCCACTCGCTGACCGCCTTGACGATCAGCTCCCCTGCCCCGTTGCGGCCCTCGTAGTCGCGGTACGCGAGAACCCCGCGCGCGCCTGTCGGCCAGGTGCGTACCGCGAGGTGGTCGTCGAGCCCGGGCCGTCCCAGGAACATCACGCGCATTTTCGCCAGCATCCAGGTGCGCCCGACGGCCTGCAGCGCCTGCAGTCCGACACCCAGTTCCCGGGCATGGCTCGCCGCGCCCTCCTGCAGGAAACCGATCAGCGTCGCCGGGCCGACGCATCTATCGGCACCCAGGTCCGCCGACCGCACGGGAAACGTGCCGGTCCACTGGGGATAGGCGGGCGCCGCCTGCTGATCCATGTTTTCCGAAGTTGCCTGCATGCTCATCTCCGTTACCGACAGCAGCCCGCGCCGTTCACGCACGCCCTTCCGAAACAAAAACGCGACGCATGAAGAGCAGCGCCACAATGCCGACGACAGGAACGACGGCATAGGCCACGAACAGGGTTACGAATCCATGCGCCTCGATCACATAGCCGCCCAGGGAGCTCGCCATAAACGTTGCCAGCCCGATGCCCACGGCATTGTAGATGGCCATGCCCATACCGCGGCGCGAAGGATCGACCTTGGCATTCACAAACGAGACGGCGGTCGTGTGGAACGTGCCGAAGGTGAAGGCATGCAGGAGCTGCGCCATGGCCACCACGGCGAGGTTGGGCGCCCCCACGAAAAGCAGCAGACGCAGCGTGATGGCCCCCAGCGAGACGATGAACATCGCGCGCAGGCCCCAGCGGCGGATCAGCGCGCCGGAATACCAGATAGTGACGATCTCCGCCAGCGGCCCGATCGCCCATAGCAGGCTCACCCCGCTGCCGGGAAAGGTCTGCTTCAGGTAGAGCGAGAAGAAGGCGTAGTAGGCCCCGATGCCGAAACGGCCCAGGAAGATGATGCCGATGACCGACCAGAAGGCGGCGTCGAACCCGCCGTCCGGTTCGACACGCGTGCCGTTGCGCCGTTTATTCCGGCTCTGCGCGGCGGGAGGCATCAGCGCCACCGTGGCCGCCGCGCAGACGGCGGTCGCCCCGAAAGCGATCAGGATGGGGCGCGAGGTCTCGCCCGTCACCCATCCGGTGGCCTGCAGCAACACGGAGATGGCGATGAACCCGAAGCTTCCGGCCACCCGCAGTCGTCCGTACTGATGGTCGGGATAAGGGAGCAGACGGCTCACGAGCGAGTCGAGCAGCGGGATGACCGCGCGATAGGTGAAGCCGACGACCAGCATGCCGGCGGCATAGGCGGAAAAGAATCTGGTCATCTCCATCGTCCCGAGAACGGCCGCCGGAATCAGGAAACACGCGGCCAGCAGGGCGCGGTAGGCACAGCGCCTGTCCGCCAGCCGACCAATGACCAGCGGTCCGCCGACGCCGGCGATCTCCATGAGGCCGAGGAGCAGCCCGATCCGGGATTCCGCCAGCCCCCGCGCCTTCAGGTAGAGTTGCAGATAGGGCGACAAGACAGCCCAACTGGCGGCCTGCAGAAAGTAGTTCGTGAAAACCGAAGCGCTGACGCGGCGGGATGACATGCGATCTTTCGGATGGAAGCGCCGTGGCGCCGATCAGGCCAGCGTGACGCCCGCCTCACGCAGGTGCGCCTGCACCTTGCCAATATCGACGTGGCGCGGCAACACGCCATCGCGGACGGCAACTGCCGCGGCCGTGCCGACGCCGTGGCCCATGTTGAGGCAGATCGACATCACACGGTAGTTCGAGTGCGCCTTGTGCGTGCCCGAGATGTTGCGCCCCGCCAGCAGCAGGCCCTCGACCGTCTCCGGGACGCAGGCACTGTAGGGAATCGTGTATTCCCCCTTGGAGCGGAAGGCGCGCTGCGCGCCGTTGGCGTCCAGGCCATGGCCCTTGGTGTTGTGGATGTCGAAGTTGAAGGC
>CAYRPP010000075.1:0-7686 GCA_964426115.1 uncultured Lentisphaerales bacterium
TGGCTTGTGGCTGATGCCACGTCGGCGGGGCCGCTGCTGGCGGCGCGGGCGGCGGGCAGGATGTCGGGGCACTGGCAGCTGGTGACACCCTGGTCCCCGCCGGTCGAACAGGAGGCGGCGGTCGGCGCGCTGGCCACCGGCGCAAGGGTCTACGCGGTATCCCCTGTGAAGGGCTACGCTCCCGCGTGGCTGCTGGCTCCGGAAGTGCGTGTATTTCAGGAAGGTGTTCTTTGGCGGGCACGCCCTGCCCAGCCCTGAGCAAATATGCATCGAACCAGAGGAATGGAATGAGCATGAAGAACCTATGTTTACTTGACATTGCCGAGTCCCGTTCCATCAGCGCCGAGAATTTCACTGGCGCGAAGGGCAAAGGCGGCATGGCGACAACCGGTACCGGCGAAAAGTGCGCCAGAGATCTCGGCCAGGGCTGGAAAGTTTCGCCCTCGGTGCACATTGCCGCCGGCCAGACCCTCGTTCTGGCCGATATCACCGGCCCGGGAACCATCGAGCAGATATGGATGACCACGCGTCACTGGCGGTTCAACATCCTGCGCATCTACTGGGACGATCAGGAATATCCCTCGGTCGAGTGTCCCGTGGGCGACTTTTTCGCCTGCGGCTGGGGCAAGTACGCCCCTGTGGTGTCCCTGCCGGTGTGTGTCAATCCGGGCAGCGCCTTCAACTGCTACTGGCCCATGCCGTTCAGAAAGCGTTGTCGGATCACGATGGAGAACATGTCGCACGAGGATGTGACGCTCTATTACCAGGTGAACTATGCCCTGGGTGAGGTCGCCGTCGAGTCCGCCTATTTCCATGCCCAGTTCCGGCGCGTCAACCCCTTGCCTTACAAAGAAGTGTACACGATACTGGACGGCGTCGGCGGCAAGGGACGCTATGTGGGCACCTACCTGGCGTGGGGCGTGAACAATGCCGGCTGGTGGGGCGAGGGCGAAATAAAGTTCTATCTCGATGGCGACAAGGAGTTCCCGACCATCTGCGGCACTGGCACCGAGGACTATTTCTGCGGTTCCTACAACTTCGAGAACCAGGAGACGCACCGGTACCAGGAGTTCACGACACCCTACTCGGGGATGCCGCAGGTCTTGCGCCCCGACGGCCTCTATCAGTCGCAGACACGGTTCGGATTGTACCGCTGGCATATCGCCGATCCAGTCAGGTTCAACCGCGACGTGCGCGTGACAATCCAGGCACTTGGCTGGCGCAGCGGCGGGCGCTATCTGCCGCTGCAGGACGACATCGCCTCCGTGGCCTACTGGTATCAGACCCTGCCGGGCAAGAAGTTTCCCGCTCTGCCCGGCAAGGATTATCTTGAAATCATCTAGGCGGCGCCGAACATATTCAGCACGACGTTGACCTTGTCCATGTAAAACTATCGCAGCGTGGTGGTTCGTGGGAGGAGTGAACAATAACTCGCCGCCAGAGGTCAAGATTGCCCTCTTCATGAGCCTGTTCCGGGGGCGGGACGATCTCTACGCGCGGCGCTTCGAGAGTCTGAAGACTGGCAAATCCGGGTATGCGCCGGCCTGCGCGAACGAATGGGCGCGCGGCCTGTGCGAAAAGCCGAAGGTCGCCTGCGCGGCATGCCGGAACCGGAAGTTCCTGCCAGTCACGCCCGAGGTCATCAGCCAGCATCTCACGGGAAAGGACGCCTCCGGGCGTCCTTTTGTTTTGGGGGTCTATCCGCTGCTGCCGGACGAACGCTGCGCCTGGGTGGCGGCCGACTTCGATGGCGACGCATGGCAGGACGATGCCGGAGCCGTGCGCAATTGCGCGCGGGAGTTGGGTTTTCCGGCCGCCATGGAGCGTTCGCGCTCGGGCGTCGGCGCGCATCTCTGGTGGTTCTTCGCGCAGCCGCTTCCGGCGCGGCTGGCGCGCGAATTCGCCGCCTCGATCCTGACGGCGGCCATGGACCGGCGGCCACGCATCATGCTCGCCTCCTTCGACCGCCTGTTTCCCAACCAGGACACGCTGCCCAAGAGGGGCTTCGGCAACCTGATCGCGCTGCCGCTGCAGAAACAGGCGCGGCAATCGGGCAACAGCCTGTTCGTGGACGAGGCCTTGCGCCCCTACGACGACCAATGGGCGTATCTGGCGGCGCTGCCGCGGCTGCGGCAGGAGGAAGTCGAACAGCAGGTCTCGCGCGCCAGACACGCCGACCGCATCCTGCCGGCGCCGCCGGTGGATGATCCTGATGCAGTTCTCGAACCCTGGCGCTTGCCGCCTTCGCAGCGCGAGGCGTTGCCGCCGCTCGCCGGGCCTTTCCCGCAAAGCCTCGATGTTGTGCTTGGCGACCGCATCTATCTGCGGCAGCAGGATTTGCCCGCCGCCCTGCATGCCAGGCTCGTACGTCTCGCCACCTTCCAGAATCCCGAGTTCTACCGCGCGCAGGCCATGCGCCTCAACACGTTTGGCAAACCGCGCCTGATCACCTGCGCGGAAATTGAAGGCGACTATCTGCTGCTGCCGCGTGGATGCCTTGACGAGCTTACCGAACTGCTCGAAGGACTGGGGATCGAAGTGCGGCTCCGAGATGAACGCGTCGCCGGAGCGCCGCTAGATCTCCAGTTTCACGGAACGATGCGCCCCGAGCAGCAACGCGCGGCGCAGGCGCTGATGCGGCATGATACCGGCGTTCTGTCGGCCGGGACGGCCTTCGGCAAGACTGTCGTCGCCGCCTGGATGATCGCGCAACGCAAGGTCAACACGCTGGTGCTGGTCAACCGCCAGCAGTTGCAGGCGCAATGGGTGGCGCGGCTGGCCGCCTTTCTCGATCTTCCCGAGAAGTCCATCGGGCGCCTGGGCGCAGGACACCGCAAGTTGACCGGGGGCGTGGACGTGGCTCTCATCCAGAGCCTCTGCCGCAAGGGAGTGGTGGACGACTGCGTGGCCGGCTACGGGCAGGTGATCGTGGACGAGTGCCATGCGCTGGCCGCGCCCACGTTTGACCGCGTCATGCGGCACGTCAAGGCAAAGCATGTGCTGGGCTTGTCGGCCACGCCCACCCGCAAGGATGGTCATCACCCGGTCATCTTCATGCAGTGCGGTGCGGTGCGTCACCGTGCGGACGCGCGCCAGCAGGCGCGCGCGGATTCGTTTGCGAGGGTCGTGCTGGTGCGGCCTACGGGCTTCGAGGCGCCGGTAGGAATCGGCACGGAAGAGCCGGACATGCCGTTCCAAACCCTTTGCGACACGCTGGCGGTAGATCCTGGGCGCAATGCGCGCATCGTCAGCGATGTGCTGGCCGCACTGGCCGCCGGACGCTCGCCCGTGGTGCTGACCGAGCGGCGCGCGCATCTAGACGCGCTGGAGCAGGCCTTCACAGGCAAGGTGAAGCATCTTGTCGTGCTGCGGGGCGGGCTGGGTCGGCGGCAGGTGGTGGCGATTCAGGAACGCCTGCTGGCGATTCCCGACACCGAGGAGCGTCTGCTTCTGGCCACGGGACGCTACCTCGGCGAGGGGTTCGATGATGCCCGTCTGGACACCCTGTTCCTCGTCATGCCCATCTCATGGCGCGGCCGGGTGGCCCAGTATGCGGGAAGGCTTCACCGCCGGCATGACGGCAAGCACGAGGTGCGCATACACGACTATGCCGATCTCAAAGTGCCGATGCTGGCCCGCATGTTCGACCGCCGTTGCCGGGGCTACCGTGCGATCGGTTACGGCATCGTGCTGCCGCTGGGGGCGGTCGAGGGATGGCCGGCAGAGGTGGATCTGCCGGTCGAGCCGGAATGGCAGGAAACGTACGCGTCGAGCGTGCGCCGGCTCTGCCGCGCCGGCGTGGATGTGCCGCTGGCCAACCTGTTTGTCCATGCGACCGCGCAGGTGATCGAGAACGCGGACAAGCAACAGGCAATTTCGCGCAGCGCAACCGAAGCGTTTCTGTACCGCCGTCTCGAAACGCTGGAGGAGACGCGCGGCGTGTTCGCCCTCAACCAGGCGCTGGGCATTCCGTTTGGCGGCGGATCACTGGAGGTGGATCTCGCGTCGGCCGGGCTGCGCTTGGCGATCGAGATCGATGGTCCTCAGCATTTGGCGAGCGCCGACGCCTACCGCCGCGACCGCTACAAGGATCGCCTGCTGCAGGAGCAGGGGTTCCTCGTGCTCCGGTTCCTGGCGCAGGATGTCTGCCAGCGCCTCGACGAGGTGCTGGATGTCGTTTTACGGGCCGTCGCGCGGTTGCGCCAAAGCGCGCCGGCGACAGGCGGCGTCGATATCAGTCGGAGGCAGTCGAGTGTAGTCGATAGCCATCGACAGCCAGGGAACACCGCACCATGAACCGACGAATCAAGATCGCCCAGATCGGCATCGGTCACAACCACGCGTCGGAGAAGATGCGCACGGTGCGCGCCTTTCCGGAGCTTTTCGAGGTGGTCGGCATCTGCGAGGCCGATCCGGCGTGGCGCGCGTCGCAGGGGACGCTCGATGCGTACCGGGGACTCCCGTGGCTCGACGAGGCGGCGCTGCTCGATACTCCCGGTCTCGAGGCCGTCATGGTGGAGACCGATGTCTGGAACCTGACGCCCGCCGCGCGGCGCTGCATCGACTGCGGCCTGCACGTCCACATGGACAAGCCGGCGGGCGAGGATCTGGCGGAATTCACGGCGCTGCTGGAGCAGGCAAGGATGCGCAGGCGGGTTCTCCAACTCGCCTACATGTACCGCTACAACCCGGCGATCGTCTATGCGCGGGAACAGATACGGCGCGGCGCGCTGGGCGAGCTCTTCGCGGTCGATGCCGCCATGAGCACCGAGCACCCCCGTGAGTACCGCGAGTGGCTCCGGCATTTCAAGGGGGGCGCGATGTACATCTTCGGCTGCCACCTCATCGATCTCGTGATCGGCTTTCTCGGAAGTCCGCTGCGGGTGATCCCGTTTCTGAAGCAGACGGGCCACGAGGGCGTGGAGGTGCCGGACACCACGCTCGCCGTCCTGGAGTATCCCCGCGGCATCTCGACCGTCAGGGTCAGTTCGGTCGAGGTCAACGGCTATGGACGGCGGCAGGTGGTCATCCTGGGAACCCGGGGAAGCATCGAGATCAAGCCGATCGAGCGGCCGACCGTGGTCACGTTCGCCAAGGGCGGTGGCGGCAACGTCTACTGCGACCGCAAGGACGTGGTGGAACTGCCGCCGATGAACGGCCGCTACGACGAGTTGATGCTCGACTTCGCGCGGTGCGTGCGCGGCGAGAAGGAGAACCCCTTCGGCTACGGGCACGAGTTGCTAATTCACAAGGCCACGCTCATGGCCTCGGGATTCGAGGGCCTCGCGTGGTGAATCGCATGGGAGATCTTATGAGATTCAAGGGCAAGACGGCACTGGTTTCGGGTGGGGCCGGCGCGATCGGACGCGCCATCGCACTCCGGTTTGCGGACGAGGGGGCGAACGTCGCGGTCCTGGACATCCACGCCGATGCGGTCGGGAAAGTCGCTGACGAGATCCGCGGACGGGGCGTCCTCGCGCTGGGCGGTCCCGTCGACGTCCGCGACTACGCCGCCGTGAAGGCCTGCGTGGATGCGGCCGCCGAGGCGCTGGGCGGGATCGACATCGTGGTGAACGCGGCGGGCGGAAGCGCCCGGAAGAGAATGGAGCTGTTCGAGAGGATCGATATCGGTGTGGTGGACGACGTCGTTGACATCAACCTCCGCGGTACGCTCTACGTCATCCATGCGGCGCTGCCGCATCTGATCCGGCGGAACTACGGCAAGATCGTCAACATCGCGTCGATCGTGGCCCTGGGCGGCAAGGCGAAATGCGTCGACTACGCGGCGGCGAAGGGCGGGATCCTCGCGGCGACCCGTTCGCTGGCGATCGAGCTGGGTCGGCACAACATCAACGTCAACGCCCTCTCGCCGGGGCAGGTCCAGCGCCCCGACGAGATGCCCGCCGACCCGGAGGCATTCGCGCATCGGCATTCGTACTTGAACCGCATCTGCACGCAGGAGGACGTGGCGAACGCGGTCATTTTCCTCGCGTCGTCCGAGTCCGACTACGTGACCGGGCAGAACTACGTGGTCGACGGCGGGCGGAGCCTGGGGTTGCGGGGCGATGCATGATACGGCGCGTAAATACGCTGGTGCATCTGTGCGCGGTGGCGTATGATCCTTTCATATGGCCTGTGCCACGGGGTATAAACCATGATGAGCCATCGGACGGTTTTAAGGCAAACGACCAACGGCACGCTCCTGCTGATGGCCCTGGCGGCGCTCGGCACGGTGGTCTGGGTGATCGACGAGGTGCTGGGGTGGGACATCCTGCCGGACTGGATCGAGGCTGGCGCCGTCGCCGGCGTGATCGTCGTCGGCACCCTGACGCTCTTCTCCCTGGTCGCCAGTCTCATGTGCAGCGTGGCCGTAATCGCCGGGAGCGCGGCCGCGCGGTCGGAAGGCGGCGGGGCGCCGGTGGAGAAGCCGTTGCCCCGGCGGCTCAAGGCGGCGCTCTGGGGGCTCTGCCTGCTGGCGGCCGCCTTCCTCTACGGGTTTCATCGCGTCGACGCGATCCGTGCCGAGCGTGCCGTGGCGGCGCAGCGTGCCGAGCACGCGCGACGCTATCAAGAGACCCGCGCCACGCTAACCGCTCGGATGCCCGCCATCGTGGACTCCTTCACCCGGGACATGCGTGAGCAGATGGCCCGGCAAATCGAGCCGGCCGCCGAGGCGGATCTCTCCCGGATGCTCACCGCCGTGCGGGATTCCTCGCCCGGCAATCCCGAGGTCAGCCTCCTGGTGCGGGCGGAGGCGCCCTACCAGTACCAGGTGATCCGGGCCACCGGCGCGGAAAAGACGCCATCGGGCGACTATGCTTATCTGGAACGGCGTCGCCTGATCGACCTGCCGACCGTCTGGGAGCGCGACACGGTCGCAGCCCTTCTCGATGGAGCCACGCTCGATGTGCCTCACGGGCGCAGCGGCGCCTTCATCGACACGCGCAAGCCCTGCGTCTGGGGCGCCATCCGCCACGGGGACGAAGTGGTTGGCCTCGTGTTGCTGCGTGATCGGAGCGAGCGATGGTATTAGAGGGGCACTCGGCTTGCTACAGGGGTGTGCGGGGCGCATGGAGCGGGCGGGAGCGAGGAAGCGGGGGTGTGCGGGCAAGGTGGGACAGGCATTCCTGCCTGTCCTGAATCGGCGACTGGGGCGTGACGGTGTTGACAGTTCGCGCCCGCGCGCTGTCTGCTTCGCCGCCTGCGGCGGTAAAGACCAGTTCGGGGGTAGATCCCTCGCGTAGCAGGTCTTGTCCAGGCGAGCAAGGGCGCCGCGCGGAGCCGAGCCCACAAATTTTCCAGGCTTCGTGCGAACCCTGCCCGCGGCTCGCCGGTCACGCCTTTCGGCGTGACGGGGACGGCTCGCCCCACCTTGCATTCGTCCATTCGCGTCGATTCGCGGTTCCCCTCCGCGTGAGACCCCATGGGTTTCGCGGACGAGGATGTTCTCGCGCATGCCGCCCACCCATCATGCGCTTTCCGCGCTCCCCTGTGGCTAACCGCCCCGAACCGAAGACAATGCCGGGGAGGCTGCCGGGGAGGCTGGCGCGCGGGGCCGGAATCGGGTATCTTGAATACGACGGGTTCGCGCATGGGGTGCGGGCCGACGCGTTGCCGATGTGAAACGGATGTTTGATCTGGTGCTGCTGGCCGTGACGGCCGTGCTCTGGGTGCCGCTGCTGCTGC
>CAYRPP010000076.1:0-7533 GCA_964426115.1 uncultured Lentisphaerales bacterium
CGACCAAGCCGCGCGGCAAGGGCACCGGGCTCGGCCTGAGCATCTCGCGCGCGATTGCCAAGGAGCACGGCGGCGACATACAAGTGGCCTCCGAACCAGGCCATGGCACTGTCTTCTCCCTCCTTCTGCCGCGGCAATAAGTCTGCCGGCCCTTGTAATACGGTCCGGAAATCAGTAGGATGAACGACGATGATGCTTGGGAGCATCCTGCTATGAACAGAACTTCCTCGCCGGAAGCGCACGGGCGCGTCCTCGCAAGCACGATCGCGGGATCCTGGTATCCGGGAACGGCCGCGGCGCTGCGTGATGTCATCGCGGAAGCCCTGGCGCGCGTGCCCGCAGCGCCGTCCGGTACGCCGCCCAACGTGCTCGTGCTGCCGCATGCCGGCTACGCCTACTCGCTGCCGACCGCCGCCCACGGCCTCAGGCGGATCATGGGCGCCAAGTTCCGGCGGGTGGTGGTGCTGGCCCCGAGCCACCGCGCCTGGCTGCGGAACGAGCTGGTCGCGCCCGAGGCCGATGCGGTCGTCACGCCGCTGGGACCGGTGCCCGTCGACCGCGCGGCAATCGAGCGCCTTTCGCAAAACCTGCCGATGGTCTGCAGCGACGCCGTGCATGCCCCAGAGCACAGCACGCAGATCCAGTACCCGCTGCTGCAGGCCGCGATCGAGGCCTTCACGCTCGTGCCGCTGATCGTCGGCGACCTTGACCGCGCGGCGATAGCGCGGGCCGCCGCCGCCCTGCGGCAGATCATGGATCCGGAAACCCTGCTGGTAATCAGCTCCGATTTCACGCATTATGGCGAGGACTTCGGCTACGCGCCCTTCGGCGGCGATGCCCTCGCCCAGGTCAAGCAGGTCGACATGGGGGCCTACGCCCTCATCCGCAACCAGGATCTGGATGGCTTCCTGGAGTATGTGAAACGCGAGAAGACGACGATCTGCGGGCACAATCCACTGGCCCTCATGCTCCAGCTCCTGCCGCCACGCACGCGGATCGAGCGGCTCCACTACGCGACCTCGTCCGACGACTCGCGCGACGCGACACGCTTCGTCTGCTATCTCAGTCTGGCGGGATGGGCCGAGTGGCCATCCGCCGCACCGCCCGCCGCGGAAGACGGCAACGGCCTGTCGGCTGCCGAGAAGTGCATGCTGCTGCGGTGGGCGCGGGAGGCGATCCGCCATGTCCTGGAGACGCGCAAGCCCCTGCCGGCCGGCGCTTACGCGCGGGATGCCGCCGGACGCCTCGCGTGTCCGGCGGGGTGCTTCGTCACGCTCAAGCTCAAGCGCAACCACGAGCTGCGGGGCTGTATCGGCGAGATCGCGGCGCGCCGCCCGCTCATCGAGGCCGTGACGGCGCTCGCCGTGCAGTCGGCGTTCGCCGATCCGCGCTTTCCTCCGCTGCAGGCCGACGAGCTCGACAAGGTGGCGATCGAGATCTCGGTGCTGACGCCCGAGCGCAAGGTCGGCTCCTGGCGCGAGATCGAGATCGGGCGTCACGGCATGACCCTTGCCAAGCGCGGCCGTGCGGCGGTCTTCCTGCCGCAGGTGGCCCCGGAGCAGGGCTGGACACTGGAGCAGACCCTGGCGCACCTGTCACTCAAGGCCGGGCTGGGATCCGACGAGTGGCGCGACGGCGCCAAGTTCACGGTATTCGAGGCGATCGTCTTCGGGGAAACGGATGAAAAAGGAACGTAGCGGCCATCGGCCGATGATTTTGCAGCAGGAAGGGGAGGAGGCGCATCCCCTTCCACTCACGACGCCCGAGGGCGCGGGAATACCCTCTGCGGCCGTGGCGCGCTTCCTGGCGCGGCTGGAGTCGAAGCGGCTCTGCATGCACAGCGTGCTGATGCTGCGCCGGGGCGAACTGGCTGTCGAGGCGTACTGGCACCCCTATGACCGGCGGAGCCTCCACCGCCTCTACTCCACCAGCAAGAGCGTGGTGGCCGTGGCGGTGGGTCTCATGGTCGGCGAGGGACGGGTGCGGCTCGACGATCCGATCGTGAAATACTTTCCCGACAAGGCGCCGCCGGATCTCCATCCATTCGTGGCGCAGGCCACGATCCGCGATCTGCTGATGATGGCCACGCCCCACAGGTACGGCCACTGCACCTACACGCGCAGCGATCCGGACTGGGCCGACACCTATTTCCGCACCCCGCCCACCCATCTGCCCGGCCGGATCTTCAGCTACGACACCACGGCCACGGTGATGCTCTCCATCCTGGTTCGGCGCATCACCGGCGAGGAGTTTCTAGACTACCTGCGGCCGCGGCTCCTCGATCCCCTCGGCATCTCGCGCGAGGCCTGGTGCGTCGAGACGCCGTGCAGACATTCCTGGGGCGGTTCCGGCGTGCTCTTCACGGCGCGCGACCTGGCGAAGTTCGCCCTTTTCTGCATGCGTCGTGGGCGCACGGGCGGATGCCAGATCGTGCCCGAGGAGTTCATGGCGGCCGCGACATCTAGGCAGATCGACAACTTCGCGGCCAACAGCGATCCCGAGCACCAGTTCGGCTACGGCTACCAGTTCTGGCGCACGCGGCACAACGGCTTCGCGTGCCGCGGCATGGGCAGCCAGCTCGCCATCTGCCTGCCGGACCACGACTTCATCCTCGTGACGCTCGGCGACACGCAGGCGATGCCCTCCGGGTGCGCCATGATCTACGACGCCCTGTGGGAGGAGATATATCCACACCTCGGAAGGCAGGCCGCGCTGCCGCCGGATCCCGCCGCGCAGGCGGCGCTGGCGCAGACCATGGCGGCGCAGACCCTGCTCACGGTGCAGGGCGCGGCCGACTCCCCGACCGCCGCCCGCGTCCAGAACCGGACCTACGTCATGGCGGACAACCCGATGGGCATCCGCAAGATCCGCTTTGCCTTCGAGGGCCGCTCGGGAACCCTCTTCTACGAGAACGCCACCGGCGAGCATGCCCTGGGCTTCGGCTTCGGGGCGCAGCACCGGCAGCGCTTCCCCGAGACAAACTACTACGGGCCGCGCATCGGCACGCCCTATGGGGACGGTTACCTCTGTCACACCTCGGCCGGCTGGGCGCTTCCCGACTCCCTGCTGATCGTCTGCTATGCCACCGACGCGTATCTGGGCACGTTGAAGATGAACTTCGTGTTCGACGGACCGACGCTCACCGTGCTGATGGATAAGAATGCCGAATGGTTCTTCGACAAGTATGTCGGCTTCGCCAGCGGCGCGTGGGCCTGAGCCGGCGGCCGCGCGTCACCCGGAAGGCGGGCCGCGGCGGGGCCGGATCTTCCGGATGGACAGGCAGGAAAGCAGGAGATGCGCGTACTGAACATCGGATCGGTCAATATTGACCATGTCTATTGTGTGGACCATTTTGTGCGCCCGGGCGAGACCCTGGCCAGCAGAGACTACCACGCTTTTGCCGGGGGCAAGGGCTTCAACCAATCGATCGCGCTGGCGCGGGCCGGCGTGCCGACCCGGCATGCCGGATGCGTCGGCCGGGATGGCGCCTGGCTGCTCGACCGTCTGGGAAGCGAAGGCGTCGACATTGCCCAAGTCCGCCTGGCGGAGGCGCCGACCGGCCACGCGGTGATCCAGGTGATTCCCTCGGGCGAGAACGCGATTGTGCTGCATCGTGGGGCAAATGCGCTGGTGACTGTTAATGACGTTGCGCGGGCCTTGTCGTCCAGTTCCCCGGAGGACATCCTGCTGGTCCAGAACGAGACCAGTGCCGTGGCAGAAGCCATCCGGGCAGGGAAGGAGCGCGGGCTGCGGGTCGTCTTCAATCCGGCCCCGATGTCGACGGCGGTCCTCGACTATCCGTTGCGGGATGTCGATCTCTTCATTTTCAACGAGACCGAGGCCGAGGGTCTGACGGGCCAGCGCACGCCGGAAGCGTTGCAGGGGGCCCTGCAGGCCGGCTTTCCCGGCGTGGCCGCAGTGCTCACGATGGGCGCCCGGGGCGCGGCCTATCTCGATTCGGTCGGCATCTTGAGGCATCCCGGGATCGCCGTGCAAGCGGTTGACACCACCGCAGCCGGCGACACCTTCATCGGATTCTTCCTGTCCGAGATGATGCGCTCCGGAAGTCCGGCCAGGGCGCTGGCCCGCGGCTGCCATGCTGCAGCGAACTGCATCACGCGCCCGGGCGCCGCCGACTCGATCCCGTTATGGAACGAGGTCGTGAGTGCCATGGAGGCCAGCGGGGACTTGTGATATTCTGCGCGGGTCGCGTCCGAACGGCCGGCTGGCGGAATTCGGCTGCGAGCTCCCCGACAAGGACCCGCACCACCGCCACGTCTCGCACCTCTACGGCGTCTATTGGACACGCGGGTTAGTGCCGTTCGCTTAAATAGGTGTCCATGGCCTCGAGCACCGGCCATGACATATCCCGTGGACAACGGGATATTTCATGCTTGAGCCCCTCGTAGAGCGGCATCAGTTGCTTCTGCTGCATGCCCACGGCGGCCAGAACTTTGGCATTGTCCATGACACGGGTAAAGAGACGGTCGTACTCCAACTGCCAGCGCGCTCCCTGGATCCAGCTCGGGTTGGCGACGATCGAGAGAAACTCCTCCTTGTCCACCCAGATTGCCTGCAGGCCGCAGATGTCGCGATAGTAGTCGGCGATATCGCCCCAGGTGCGGTGTTCGGCGGTACAGACGCTGTAGGTCTCGCCCAGGGTCTCGTCCTTGAGCAGCAGGCCGGCAATCATCTTTGCGACATCCCCCGCCCAGCTCATCGTCGCCTGGCGGTCTTTCGCCTGGACCGGCAGAACGACCGGCTTGTTGGCGAACGCGCGTCCGACGGTATTCGGCGCCTCGAGCGTGACAAGCTGGTAGCGCATGAGCGAGTAGGTGATGGCGGGACGGATGATGGTCCAGTTGCGGCGCGGCAGCGAACGGAGCAGATTCTCGCCGCGCGCCTTGTAGATGCAATAGTCGTCGGAGGCGCGCAGGGCGGTATCGGGAGACACGTCGATCAGCCGCGGCGAGCGTTCGCGGACGGGGTGTTCCTCGTCGGCATAGACGCGGTAGCTGGAGAGATAGATGTAGTGGTCGGTGGCGGCGACCACGCGCGGCAGCGCGTGATCCAACGCGGCTGTCGGGTAGATGAGGAAGTCGACGATCCCATCCCAGTGTTCCGCGAGAAGCGGGTCGCGGAAGGCGGCGTCCGTCAGTGCATTTCCCTGCAGGCGGCGAAGATTCGGATGCGAGTCTTCGACTTTGTCAAGCGACACCGCGGTGACGAGGTGCCCTCTTGTCACAAGTTCGGGGACGAGGTATTGCCCCATGGCACCCGTGGCGCCCAGCACGAGTATTCTTTTGCGCATGGAAAATATTGTAGCGGATGGCGGCGGGGCAGACAATGGTTGCGTCGGCTTCCGCCTCCGGCTGCGGTGCGACGCCCGGGGCGTCCGACATTCATACACCTTGAACGCACGGGCAGCCTCAACGAGACCGGTGACACGTACGCGGCAACGCCGCGCCGTTGTACCGGCGCTTGACGCCCAAGCCGTCTGAGGAGTACACTCTGCGAAATTATGTCAGACATAACAAAGCCGGGGCGTCCGCATGCCGTCCGCGCGAGCGACGTCGTCCCGGTGTGTCCACCCGTGTGCTGTGCCGCATATGCACCGAGCCGCGGCGCCGACTGACGGTGATCCGGCGGCAAGGTTCCAGCCTGGTTCACGACCGAAAGGACGAAAACGATGTCAGAGAAAAGCGGCATGAGGAAATGGCAGATGTCGGCCTCCCTGAAATGTGAAGCACCCATCAATGGCGAAACAGTATCCTTGCTGCACACCGATTGGCTTGCGCTCATCGCTGAACGACGGGAAGGGGGTATCCTCGGTGTCTGGAATCCGCATGAGGATGACCTCGCCTTCCCGGAACCAGTTCACTTTTCATGGAGAGACGGTAACCCACCATTCACTTTAACCATTCTGGAGAAGAAGGATGTTGTTCGGACCGTTTGCGCGGATGCCAACTCTGTGGACGTGTTGAACTTGAAAACCGGCACGGAGTATACGTGGTTCGTAACCGATCCTGCCGGACGGAGATCCGAAACGGGGCGATTCCAAACGGCGTACGGTCCCCGTTTGATCGCATTGCCGGAGCGGGAACACGGTCCCATCAATTTGCGGGATCTGGGCGGACGGATGTCCTGTTTTGGCGGACGGGTTCGGCAGGAAATGGTGTACCGAGGATCGGATTACTCCATGTTTCGGCAGTCCTGTGAGGACAATCTCGCTTTTGTGCGGGATGACCTTGCCGTTCGTACAGAAATCGATTTGCGGTACCACGAAA
Source organism: uncultured Lentisphaerales bacterium (assembly GCA_964426115.1). Taxonomy (GTDB): domain Bacteria; phylum Verrucomicrobiota; class Kiritimatiellia; order RFP12; family JAAYLN01; genus JAAYLN01. Next base: position 6,288 of record CAYRPP010000076.1, read on the forward strand.
ATGTTGTGAATCGTACCGGCAGCGATCTGGGCGAAAGCGTCAATTGGATCCACCGCCCGATCAATGCCTACAATTCCTTCATCCCCGAACAATGCGATCTGTTCCGGGACACAATCCGGCTGTTCTCACGAGAGGAACTCTACCCCATCTTCTTTCACTGCAATGGCGGAAACGACCGGACGGGTGAAGTTGCTTTTTTGCTGAATGCGCTTCTGGGTGTTCACGAGGAGGAACTGCTCCTGGATTATGAACTGAGCTCGTTATCCGTCTTCCGCACCAGGCGCACCATGCCATATTTCGTGGATTGGCGGGAAAAGATCGCCTCCTACGCACCGCCGGAAAGCCCATGGCACATTCGGGTGGAGCGGTATCTGCTGACGATCGGCGTCACCCAGAACGAGATCGACGCGATCCGGTCCATTCTGCTGGAAGCGTGATCAGCGTGAGACTGATTGGACAACCGCCAGTGCCGCCGCTGAACCAGACCTCTTCCCGCGGTCGAGCCGCATGTACGGGCGGGTGTGTTCCCGCAACGCCGTCAGGAAGCGCGGCTGGTCACGATCCCGTAACGCGCTCACCAGGCACTCGTGTTGTGTAACCCAGTCCTCCACGTCGTTTCGGCTGAGTAGCTGCGTTCTCGTCCGGGAGTTGTGAAAGATCGGTTCGTAGAGGCACGCGAAGAGTGTGGCCAGGCGGTTTCCGCAGGTGGCGAGGAGCGTCGTGTGAAACTGGATATCCGCCTGCTTGATATCGTCCCCGGTTCGGGCGGAGCTGCGCACGGTTTCCCCGATGCGATGCAATTTCCGGACAGTCGCCGCGTCGATCCGGGAGAACATGATTTCGCCCATACCTCGCTCCATGGCGGCGCGGAACTCCATGGCGTCCTCCCGCTGGCGTGACGTATCCAGCCGCTCGGCGAAATAGTGGCGCAGTTCGAGGATCGCGGGATCGCGGAGAAGGCGCATGCCGCCCTTCCGGCGGGAGCGCACCAAGCCAAAGGCCTTGAGGATCGTCAGCGCCTCGCGGAGGGACGACCGTGCGATGCCCAGAGTCTGCGCGATCTCCATTTCGGATGGCAGGGGGCTTCCGGCGTGCAGGTTTCGACGGCGCAGGTAGCGCTCCAGCCACGCCAGCGCCTGCGATACGCTCGTCTGGTTCGCGCCGCGGCGCGACTCTTGTATGTCTGACATATGCCAGCAATATACATCTGGCCGCCACCCATGATCAAGCCGCCGCGCCCCGCCCC
>CAYRPP010000077.1:0-7523 GCA_964426115.1 uncultured Lentisphaerales bacterium
ATGAGGTTCCGCGTGCGAAGCTCATCGACGCGGATCAGGTCGTCGTCGTTGAGCAGCAGATGCGGCGTCAGGATGCGCTGGCGGACGTCGAGGAAGTAGCTCACCCAGGCGCCGCCCGCGCGGTACCAGCGTTTGAGAAGCTTGATATCGTATGCCGAGGCGGGGATCGCCGCGCCTGCGCCCTTGAGATCCGACGGGCGCACGGTAAAGTCCTCCAGTCCCTTGAGCGCCGTCACGACGAATGACACGACCTCGTTCTGTCCCTTGGCCGCGACAATCTTGAGGCTGCCGTCGTTCACGCCTTCGGGCAGGACATACGGCAGGATCATCCTCGCATCGAAGGGCTTGACCTGCTGGAACACGACCGGCCCGAACGTTTTCTGCCCCGACAAGACAAGGAGCGTGCCGGCGTCGCGGATCATTTCTTTCATTTCGCGGACGGTCGTGGTCCCCTGCTCGACCTTGGCGGCACGCGCCTGGATCGCCTTGGCCCAATCGCCGAGCGCGCCGTTCCCGGCCGCGGCGGCCCTGGCGATCTCCGACGCCTTGGCGGCACGCGTCCCTACATCCGGGGCGGGCAGCAGGTAATCGCTCGTCAGGGCAATGTCGTAGATGCGGAAATTCCTAACCTCGCCGGAGAAATCCTTGTCGAGCACGGGCGCGCCGAAGGAGAGTTCGGGGATGAAGACGTTGTCGTTTTCGAACTGCAGGCGGCCGTCGATGTAGAAAGCCACGCGCTGCTGGATGATCGAGTAGTTGAAGGCGATGCGGTGCCATTCGCCGCGCTTCACACTGAGCGGCGACGTGACCTCGAAATCGCCTTCCAGCGCCGTCGGAGCGGCCTTCAGATGCAGCGTGACATGCCCGTCCTTGTCGGCGGCAAGGTCAAAGAGTCCTGTCGGGCTTCCTTTCGACGGAAGCGAACTGAACTTTACGTCGAACGAACACGCGACTTCACCTTTATCGAGCTTCGCGACGACTGCCGAAACGTCCCTTTCCGAACCTGTGAAGACAGGAACCGGATTTTCCTCGGCCAGCGCCGCATGTGAAAGAACACAGGCGAGCACCACCGTCAGGCAACTGATTTTTAGTTCCACGGTATTTCCCTTTCGACAAAAACTAGCAGTTTGTGTGCCATCGGATGGCCCTCGTCCGGATTCGGTATCCCACGCCATGCTGCGGCGCCTCGGTCATCAGGCTACGACAGCCTTTCCCCGGAACATGCCTCATGCCGTCTATCGCGCGCTTCCGGCACGACACGCTACCGCAGCACGAGGATTGTTCCCTCCCTGGCGCCGCCGTCGAGGAAGACGAACGTGCCGGGTTTGGCGTTCCTGGCGCCGGAGACGTCGACCGTCACGCGGTTGAACACGTTCGTGAATCCGACCGTATCGAAGACATACTGCGCCGGGCGCTTCGTGAACCGGCCCGCCGGCAGTGTGTTGCCGTCCGCGAGGAGCGAGTCGAATTCCGCCGCCGTCAGTCCGCGGCAGACGGAGATACGTCCGCCGCCGGCGCCGTCTTTCCCGGAGCTGTAAAGGGTATACCCGCCCTTCGCACATAGCTGCGCGCCGGGATGGATCTTGATATTCTGCGCGGCCGTGATCCAGATTGTTCCGCCTGCGCCGGCCAGATATTTGCCCAAATACTTGCTGTTGGAGGCGAGGAGCGCGCCGGCATGGTCGATGCGGTTGGCGTGGATGCGGATGACGCCGCCACCCGGCTGATCGTTGGCCGGGGAGTTCTGGTAAACCGAGACACCGGTCGCGCCCGGCATGACCGGCGCGTAGAGGAAGTCGTAGGTCGCCGCCCCCGAGCTGCCCTTGCCGCCATGCCCGCAACCCGGACCGTAGCCTGTCACCCAGGACGCGGGCGGCGCGAGGGACTGCGGCGTGCGGAAGATGTACACCTTGAAGCCGAAGTCGTCGGCGCAGACCGTCGCGTTGGTTGTCGTCGTGAAGCGGTCTGCCGTGCAGACGACGCTGCCGCCCGAGTAGCTGTCGCAGACGGGATAGAACGTCGCCGTGTCGCTGATTGTGAAGGATCCCGCCACGTTGACGAAACCACTGCCCGTGGCGTACGTGCGCGAATCGGTGCGCGCACCCGCGACGACCATCAGCTTCGCGGCATCCATAAGCTCGATTGCCGCGGCTGACAGCAGCGGGTAGTACGGCTGGTCATCCGCGCCGATGGCGAACTCGGACGTGCCGGACATCGTGAGCTTGCCCGAAAGCTTGACGGCGATCTTCCCGATGAGCGTGCCGGAATAGGCGAACACGTTCTGGTTCGGGTAGCTCGGGACGATGGTCTTCACGCTGGTCTGGTAGCAGCCCGCGAGAATCTTCGCCGATCCGGAGACGGTAATCGCCACGCATTCGACGTAGTTCGAGATCAGGCATACCCCGCCCGCGATCACTGCACTATCGTTGAAGCCCGGGACGACGCCGTCTGCCCACCTCGCGCCATCGTACCAGCTGCCGGTTCCCCCGAGCCAGGTGCGGGCGCCTGCCGCGGCCTTCAACCGGAAGACCGGCTGGAACTTGTGGGGCATATCGCCGGGAATCGTGACCGGGTTGTCGCGTTCGCAACCTTCCGGTATGTCGCCTACCCAGTAGAGGAATTCGTGCTGTTCATCCGTCGCGATCGCCTCGAAGCTCATGGCGTCCCGGGCCCAGATGGCGAAAGACGACGCCGAGGTCGTCTCGCCGACACGGACGGATCCGCCGCAGTCCGCGGCAATGTGGATGCTGTGCTGCACCTGACGGTTGCCCCAGATCCAGGCGAAGTAGGTGGCCTCGTCCTGCACCTCGAAGGTCGCGGTCGTTCCGGTGCCTTGGGCGCGCACGACGCCTGCGGCGTTCGTCGCGATGTGGCCCTGACAGGTGTAGCGGAATAATGCATTCGTGGGGTCGGTCCCGTAGGTGGAGGCCGAGAAGGCGACGCTCTGGCCGATGTCGGCTACGTACGTCCCGTAGACCGTGCCGGCGGACACGGCCTCGACCGGAGAGCCCGTGATGTAGACCGTCGTTCCGGTGGCAATGCCGCGCACGATCGACGCCGTGCCATCGGCCGCCCGGTAGTTGATCGAGCCGGAGGCGAGACTGCCTTCGCCGCCCGCGACGTCCACCGCGGTGACGTTGATCTCGTCCTCGTAGAGGAGCGAACCGGGGGTGGCTCCGATCGCGAGGGCCGCGCGCTCGGCCTCGGTCGCGGCGAGGACGAGGCAGACGCGTCCGCCGCCGCTGCCGTATCCGGAGCCGGGGGTGGTGCCGCCGGCGGCCGAGAGGCCGGACGCCGGGCCTGCCGTGAAGCCGCGCGCGTTGATCCAGATGCCGCCGCCGGAGGAGGTCCAGGTCTTGCCCGCGTTGTTCGTGCCGCAGGCGTGAACCGTGCCCAGCAGCGAGAACTGCCCGGCGCAGTCGATCCAGATCGAGCCGCCACCGCGGTCCGCCGCTGCCGCTTCACGTCCGCAGGAGCCCGGCAGGAACGGCGCGTAGCGGTAGCCGTAGACACGGCCGGCGAGCCAGCCACCGCGATCGCCCAGTCCGCCATAGCCGGCGCCGCGGTCGTTCTGGCCGTCGCCGCCGCCCCCGCCGGGGGCGTAGCAGCAGCTCTTGGTTGATGGGATCGTGCTGCTGCCGGCGAAGGCCCGCACGAAGTACGGCAGCTCGCCGTAGAACGTCGTCCAGGCGTAGCCGCGGGCGTCGGCATCGAACGCAGCCGCCTCGGCGACCGTGACGCTGCCCGCCTGGAACCGCACCGGCGCCCCCTTGACCGGGTCGGCGTCCGGTATGATCCGGGAGGTGCCGGCGAGCGAGACCGCGCCCTGGACGACGACGCGTGTCGCCTCGTCGTAGAGCGTCGCGAAGCTGAAGTCGGTCGCGGCGGTCGCGTGGACCACGAACCGCGCATTGCCGTCGAGCGCGAGGTTTCCGCCCACGGCGGCCCGCACGGGAACCTTAACGCCCTTGCCGCCGATCGAGAGGTTGCCGGAGATCGCCGCGTTGCCGGCGATGTTCAGTCCGAAGGCCGTGCCGTTGGTCGGCACCTGCGCGAGGACATTCGCCGTGCCGCCGCCGATCACCAGCGTGCCGCCCGCCGCGAGCGTCAGCGAGGCCGCGAAGACCTCGGACGTCGCCATCACGGTCGCGGCGCCGATGGAGACGGCGTCCGCGATGCCGGGGACGCCCGCGGGCGACCAGTTCGCGGCCGCCTCCCACGCGCCGCCGTCGGCGCCGGCGTAGGTCTTCGACTCGGCGGCGTCGAAATACGCGGTGAGCGCGCAGGGCCGCGTCACGGGGAACGCCCATGGCGAAGCGAAGGCATGCGTGCCGGGCACGTCGGTATGCCACATGCCGAAGGCCGATCCGGAGCCCGGCGTTGCGGCGAGCTGCACCGATGTGCCGCGCACGAGGCGCCACGTGCCGCACGGCGCGGCGGCGCCGTTGGTCGTGGCGGTTCCCTGGCCGACGATGGCGAAGTCGACCTCGTCCTCGATCGCCGACAGCGTCCAGGTCAGCCAGAGCCGGGTGGCGCCGGGCGCCGGCGTGAAGGTGGCCGTGCCGCCCGTGCCGCCGGCGACGACCGATCCGAGCGCGTTGGTGACCGTCCACGCGGAGGCGATGAAGTGCGACCGCGCATCGGCCGCGAGCTTGAAGGTCTCGACGTCGAGGCTGGCCGGCTCCCCCGTCCGGAGGATGGCGTGGCCGTTGATGGCCGACGCACCCTCGACACTCACAGCGGCGACATCCAGCATGACCGCCGCATTGGTGTTGAGCGTGTAGGTCGACGTGCCGGAGTACTGGCGGGCGCGACTCTCCCCGTTGATCAGCGTGAGCCCGGGGCTGAAACCGCCGACAACACTCGTGGTGATGAACGTGGGCGAGCCGTAGACGAGCGAAAGCGACGCGGGGGGCCTGCCGGTCGCGAGGCTGGATATCTGCTCGTCCGTGAGGCCCGCGCCGAGGCTGATGCGCCCGCCGGTGCCGGCGGAGCCGTTGCCGTAGTTGCTGGCGGTGTGGCCGCCCTCGGCGGTGAGCTTCGCCGTGCGGTAGATCCTAAAGGCCGGGGCCGTCAGCCAGATGCCGCCGCCCGACGGGCCGCCGTAGAAGCGGTAGTGGCCGTTGCAGTCGATCCAGCCCGCGAGAGACATCCGCCCCGTCGCGTGGATCCGCGCCGCGCCGCCGCCGTGCGCCCACCCGCTATAGTGGTAGCGGCCGGTCGGATAACTCGCATACTTGTTGTGGAGGCCGCTCGGCGAGCCGGGCAGCCAGGGCGCGTAGGCGTAGCCGTAGGCCTTGCCGCCGCTGCCCATGCTGTTGTTCGCCCCGTAGCCCGCGCCACAGTCGTAGTTCCAGCCGCGGCCGGGGGTGAAGGTGTAGCCGTCGTTGTTCTTGATCGCACCGGGCGGAAGCGTTCCGACTGCCAGTTCCCAGCCGTAGCCCTGCCCGGAGGCGTCGACCTTGCCGCCCTCCTCGAGCACGAAGTCGCCCGCCGTCACGAAGACCGGCACGCCCGTCAGGACGTCCGCGATGGGCTTGAACACGCCGCCGGCGGCGATGCGCATCGTCCCGCCGACCGTCACCGGGTTCGCCTCGGCGTAGATCGCCGCATGGTTGGTGGGATTCGAGCCGCGCCCCGCCGCCACGGTCATCGTCGCGCCCGCCAGCAGCGACAGGTCGTCCGCCACCGAAACCGACACGTGGTTCCGCCCGGCCCCGCCCTGCACCGTCAGGGTGCCGTTCGTGACCGTGATCGCGCGGGCGCTGGCGGCGGACGACACGAGGGGTGCGCCGTTGGTGATGAAGACGCGGTCGCCGATCGTCGGCACCCCCGCCGGACTCCAGTTGGCATTGAGATCCCAGCGGATGCCGTCGCCGCCCGCCGTGGCGCCGGCCCAGTACTTGTCCGCGCCGGCCCCCGTGGAGCGGAAGCACGCGGTCAGGGTGCGCGGCTGGTCGGCGGGCAGTTCGAGGGTGGCGTTGTAGATGGAGGCTCCCGCCGGCACGTCGCCCTCCCAGAAGACAAAGGCGTAGCCCTCGTCCGGCGTCGCCGTCACGGTGGCGCTGGCGCCCTCGGTGTACCAGCCGCCAGGGTTGTCGACGGTGCCGCCCGTCTCCGCGCCGAAGGTGATCTCGTAGGCCTTTTGCCACTGCCAGACGAGTTGGGCGTAGAGATCATGTGTATACGCGAACTCGTTGGTCGTGCCGCTGACGGCCAGAATGGGCATGGTCGCGTTGGTGTAGATCTGGAAGCCGGTGCAGCTCACGCGGACACCGGTGGCGATGCCAACCGTCCCCGTCGGCGCGGAGCAGAGGAAGTTGTCGCCCGTCTCAAGTCCGTTGGTAACCCCGTAGGGCGGCGACACGAAGCCATAGTTGCCCGGTGAGCCGGCGACGAAAAGTGCGTCGTCGAAGCCCAGGTCGTCGTCGTGGCGAAAGAGCGACATGAAGCCATCGTCTACGGGAAAGGTGTAGTCGGCGCCGTTGACGCTGCTCGCGCCGCCGATCTTGTTGCCGAAGCCCTTGGTCGAGATCCAGCCGGAGCTCGCGTAAGGTCCGGCGCCGCTCGTGCCGTTGCCCATGCGGATCTCGACCGGGTACCAGCCCGCCGCCGGTGCCGTGAAGGAGCCGGCGGTAGGGGTGCTGTAACCGCCATTGTTCAGCACGACGGTGGCGGTTTCGCCGTTCCAGATGCGCATGTAGACGGCGTCGTCGATGTTCTCCGCGAACCAGGTGTTCGTCGCCCCGAGATAGATTTGCCCCCAGTAGACCCAGGTCGTGCTGGCTGCCCAGGGCGGGAAGGCCTGCGTGGCGCCGGCGTGCGGACCGAGATAGACATTGGTCACGGCGGGCATGGTGGTCGTGTTGAAGGATCCCGACACCGTTCCTCCCAGCAACCCCGGCTGCCAGGCAGCCGCCGCCGGACGGGCTAGCACGTCCAGCAAGAGGGCGCTGACGATCAGCGAACGGCGCATAAGGCGCTTCTTCATGTTCTTCGTTCCTCTCGCTCTGCTGCGTTCCTTATGACGACATCACACACGCACCGTTGGAGCCCGGAACGCCATCCCCAAACAATCAAGGCAATTTCCCACATTCCGTAGCGTTTGTCCAGCCTTTCAGTCTTTCTTTCAGCACAAACCGAAGGTTTTACAAGCGCCTCGGTCATATGGTCATATTCGGCGCGGGGGGATAGACATTCGCTACGAAATGCGGGATACTACTCGCGCCCGTTCGGGACGTGGCATGTCGCCTGCATTTGCCGTCGAGGCGGATAGGGTGCGCTGCATAGGGATGATTCCATCCCCCGGCGGCAAGAGCTGGGTTGTGTCGTTGAATGGATTTCAGAAGATGCGCAATGTAAAAGAGTGCGGCGCGGCTGGCGACGGTGTGACCCTGGATACCGCTGCCGTGCAAAAGGCGATCGATGCCGGCGGCATGGTTTATTTCCCGGAAGGGACGTATTTGTGCGGCACACTCTACCTGAAGTCCAATGGCGGGCTCGACCTCGCCCCCGGAGCCAGG